>CAZAWL010000037.1:0-12555 GCA_964488705.1 uncultured Sphingopyxis sp. | reverse complement strand
CTTTATTTCGTCCGGCGAACATGACCTCACCAGCAATATCATCCACCTGGTCCTGGCCAAGACGCCGGATGCACCGGACAGCGTGAAGGGTATTTCGCTGTTCATCGTCCCCAAATTTCTGGTGAATGACGATGGTACGCTTGGTGCGCGCAACAGCCTGAGCTGTGGTTCCATCGAACATAAGATGGGGATTCACGGCAACTCGACCTGCGTCATGAACTATGATGGCGCGACCGGCTTTATGCTGGGTGAGGAGAATAAGGGCCTCGCAGCCATGTTTGTGATGATGAATGCCGCCCGGTTGGGTGTCGGCATTCAGGGGCTGTCACAGGCGGACATCGCGTTTCAGAACGCTGTCGCCTATGCCAATGACCGGCGTCAGGGCCGCGCGCTGACGGGCCCTGCCGACCCGCAGGAAAAGGCCGATACACTGCTGGTGCATCCCGACGTCCGGCGGATGCTGATGGACGCCAAAGCGCTGACAGAGGGCTTGCGGGCGCTGTGCATCTGGGGCGCGCTGCAGGTCGATCTGGCGCACCTCGCCGCGACGGAGGAGGAGCGGCAGCAGGCCGATGACCTGATCAGCCTGTTGACACCCGTCATCAAGGGCTATGGCACGGACAAGGGCTATGACGTCGCCACGAACGCGCAACAGGTGTTCGGCGGCCACGGCTATGTCGAGGAATGGGGTATGAGCCAATATGTGCGCGATGCCCGCATCACCATGATTTACGAGGGCGCCAATGGCGTGCAGGCGATGGACCTGGTCGGTCGCAAGCTTGCGCAAAATGGCGGTCGTGCGGTTCAGGCGCTGTTTGCCATTGTTGATGCGGAATGTGCCACGGCGAGGAGCGACGCCCGTCTTTCCGACTTTGCCGATCGTTTGGAAAAGGCGAATGGCGAGCTCAAGGCGGCGACCATGTGGTTCATGCAAAATGGTATGGCCAGCCCGAATAATGTCGGCGCTGGCGCACACCATTATATGCACATCATGGGTATCGTCGCTTTGGGATTGATGTGGCTGCGGATGGCCGCTGCCGCCCATGGCAAGCTAGATGCCGGGGAAGGCAATGCCGCATTCTATCAGGCAAAATTGACCACGGCACGCTATTTTGCGGAGCGAATCATGCCCGATGCCGGCGCTCTTCGGCGCAAGATCGAGGCCGGGTCGGAGGCCATCATGCAAATTCCTGCGGATATGTTCGTCGCCGCATAGCGCGTGCAGCCGGCGTTACAGCGGGGTTATTGCGTGCATCGCGGCTAGCGCCGCATGCCATTTGTCGGGTGCATCGCGGCTAGCGCCGCATGCACTGGCTCGCCTGCTCCCGCTGAAACTCGTCGCAGTTCCAAAGCGCGCGTTCCAGCCCGCGATCAGTGTCGCGCAAATAGCTGAAGCTCATTGATGCGCGGGCTATGTCGCTCATCGCCTCGCTATCCGGTGTCAGTTGCGGGTTCGTCCACCCCATCACCTTGCAATAGGACCGGCCAGCACAGGCCGCCTGCGCCAGCGCCGGAAATGTTGCCGCTGGCTGACCACGTTCGAGCGTCAGGATGATCGTGTCGCCCAGCATCCGGTTCTGACGCGGTACCACAGCTGCGATGGCGGCTGCAACGGCCGCGTCGCTGACGGCGGGCATGCTATCGGCAACCAAGGCGGCGTCGGCAGCCAAACCGGCATGGCTGGCCGACAGTGCTGCCAGGCGTGCGACCACCGGTTCCTGACCATTGCCGCCGCTGCCAAACGCAGCAGGCGAGCCCCAATAGCCGGGCCAGCGGAAAAACAGATGCGTGCCGACCTGCGCCAGCTTGTCGAGCGACGGGCTCCAATAGGGGCGAACCCAGTTGGTGTGATAATGCGTCGCGAGGCCGACGGGTCGATAGACCGCGCCGTTCAGCGCATCAATGGCGATGCCGCGCGCGCGCTGCCATGCTGCGTCGCCATAGCGCCGCGCCAGGGCGCCGTCGCAGGTAAAGGTGAACTGGCAACCGGTCCGCCGCTCGCTGCCCTGAAAGACTACGCCGCAAATCGATTTTGGAAAGGCGGGGTGGCGCATCCGGTTGATGACCACCTGGGCGACGGCGCGCTGCCCCTCCGCATCGTCGCCCGCTTCATAGAGGACGGCAGCGGCCAGACAGTCCGTCGCCCTCGCGCCGTTTGCGCTGTCACCAGTAAAGCGAAAGGGCGAGGCCGCAATGACATGACCAGTCACAAAGGGCTGTTCGCTGTTGGCGGCCAGCGCATCCTCCGCGCTGATCGCCATGAGCGCGACCGGCTCGACGGGGGGAGGTCGGTCGGCGGGCAGGGCAGCTGTCCGGAGGCTGCTGCCGATAACCAGTGCCAGGACGAACAGCACGACGCACAGCGTCGCCACGATGCTGACCGTAATAGCTCGTTGCTGCGCCGATCGCCCGGCCATGATGCGATGCCCGCCTTATAATTCGGGCAGGAAATCAGGGACCGACAAATAGCGTTCGCCGGTGTCATAGTTGAACCCGAGGACGCGGCTGCCCGCAGGCAGGAGCGGCAGTTGCTGGGCAATAGCGGACAGCGTGGCCCCTGACGATATGCCCACCAGCATGCCTTCTTCGCGGGCGGCGCGGCGCGCCATCGTCTTGGCCTCCTCGGCATCGACCTGAATCACGCCATCGAGCAATTGTGTTTGCAGATTGGCCGGGATGAACCCCGCCCCGATCCCTTGAATCGCATGCGGCCCGGGCGCACCACCCGAAATGACCGGGGACGCCACCGGCTCCACGGCATAGACTTTGAGGTTCGGCCAAGCAGCCTTGAGCACCTGTGCCGTGCCGGTTATGTGGCCGCCGGTGCCGACGCCCTGATAACCGGCGTCGGCAAAATCGGCAAGGATTTCCTGCGCCGTCGTTTCGACATGCACCGCAATATTGGCCGGATTCTCGAACTGTTGCGGCATCCACGCCCCTTCGGTGGTGGACACCAGTTCGATCGCGCGCTCGATAGCGCCCTTCATGCCTTTTTCGCGCGGCGTCAGGTCAAAAGTGGCGCCATAAGCAAGCATCAGTCGCCGCCGTTCGAGCGACATGGATTCGGGCATGACTAGGATGAGCCGATAACCCTTTACCGCCGCAACCATGGCGAGGCCGATGCCGGTATTGCCGCTGGTCGGTTCGATGATCGTGCCACCGGGTTGAAGATGCCCGTCGCGCTCTGCCGTTTCGATCATCGCCAGTGCGATGCGGTCCTTGATCGACCCGCCGGGATTGCCCCGTTCGGACTTGATCCACACTTCGGCGTCGCCAAACAGCCGCTGCATGCGGATGTGCGGCGTATTCCCTATGCTGTCGAGGATGGTTGCGGCCTTCATCGCTTGCTGTCCTTAAACTGGGGTTCAAATGTCCGCGCATTGCGCAATTCGGGGAAAATGCCAGCCCAAACGCCGGTGACCACAATAGCCCCGACGCCGCCGAACACAACCGCCCCGACGGGTCCGAGCAGTGCGGCGGCAACACCGGATTGGAGTTCCCCCAGTTCATTCGATGCCGAAATGGCGAGCCCGGACACCGCACTGACGCGGCCGCGCATCGCATCCGGCGTGTTGAGCTGGACAAGGCTGCCGCGAACATAGACGGAGAACATGTCCGCCGCACCCAGCACGACCAGCAACAGTAGCGACAGCAGAAAATGGGTCGACAACCCAAAGCCGATCGTTGCGAGGCCAAAGATGACGACCGCCCACAACATCTTGACCCCGACATTGCGGTTGACGGGCACAAAGGCGAGGAACAGCGCTACGGCCGACGCCCCCAGGGCAGGCGCGGCACGCAGCTGACCCAGCCCCTCCGGCCCGACATGCAGGATATCGCGTGCATAGACCGGCAACAGCGCCGTCGCCCCCGCGAGCAACACGGCAAACAGGTCGAGCGTGATTGCGCCCAGGAGAAACCGTTCGCGCATGGTATAGCGCAGACCGTCAGCCATTTGTTGCAGCGGATGCACCGCCTTGTCGGGTGGCGGCGGCATCACCGGACGGACCTGGCCGATCAGCAGTGTCGCAAGCAACAGCAGAGCCGCCGCAACCCAATAGGGCAGTTGCGGATTCAGACCATAGATCAGCCCGCCCGCTGCCGGGCCGAGGATGGTGCCCGATTGCCAGGCAATCGACGACAGCGCGATGGCGCGTGGCAGCGATTCAGGCAGCACAATATTAGGGGCGATGGAACTCATCGCCGGGCCGACAAAGACACGGGCGATGCCGTGCGCCGCCGCCATGGTGTAGAGCAAAGGCAGCGTCAGCGCATCATTGGCGGTCAACAGGGCCAGCGCGACCGCGACGCCGCAGTCGATCAGATTCGCCAGCTGGGCGATGCGTCGCCGTTCGAAACGGTCGGCCACCCAACCAGCCACTGGTGTGAGCAATGCCAGCGGAATGAACTGGATCAACCCCAACAGGCCGAGCTGAAACGCGGCCTCACGCGGGGTCATGCCATAGTCGGTACGGGCAATGTCGTATGTCTGCCAGCCAATCACCACGACCATTGCCATGGTCGCTACAACAGCAACAAACCGGGCGCACCAGTAGTAGCGGAAATCCGGCACGGAGAGTGGGTGCGGCGGCGCGGCCGTCGCAGCGGCGTCATTCATACTTGCTCCTGCCCCAATGTCGGATCCAGTCGGTCGATGGCTTCGAACAGGTTGGCGAGTGCTATGCGGTCATGTTCCGGGATTTCTGGCCGCCATATTTCAAAGAGCAATATCGTCCGGTCGCTGGTCCCCCGATTCCACGCCTCATGCTCGATGCTGTCATCAAAGATCAGCAGTTCACCATAGCGCCAGGCGCGTGTTTCATGCCCCACCCGCAGCGCGCAGCCCTCTGGCGCCACGAGCGGCAGGTGACAGATCAGGCGGGTATTGAGCAGCCCGTGATGCGGCGCGATATGTGCCCCCGGCCGCAAGCGGGAATAGAGCGCCATGGGGGATCGCGCGCGAATCACCGGCATGTCCACCGCTTGCAGCGCCGCCATGGTGCCCGGTGCAGCGGCGCCTTGGTCTGTCACGCTGCCGCTGCGCCATAAATAGGCGGCCGCCCATGCGTCATCATCCAGCAGCGGATTATTCGGGGCAGGTCGGGTCTGGCTTCGTTCGACATAGGGCGTGAAGGCGCTGCGTTCGCCCGTCAGTGCCAGCAATTCGTCACGCATCATGTCGGTTTGCGCTTCGAACTGAGGCACCCAGGAAAATGCCTCTCGTTCAAAAAAACAGCGCTGCGGCAGGCCTGGATAATAGAACATGGTGGGCTGTTGCAAGAACAGGTCGGCCTTTCCGGCCAACATTGCCAGAGCATGGTCGAGCGCTGCCGACCCGCGCATAGCATCCCCCGCGGCAGCGATTTCCGCGTGCAAATGCTCGGCAAAGCGCTCCTGAGCCTGGGCAGACCGCGTCTGTGCTTGCTGCAGCAGCGGCATCAGTGCGGGGGCAGGGGGCGTGACCGATGCCTGTCGCAACGCCAGACGGAACCATGATTCGGCCGCACGCAGGTCGCCGCGCCGGTCGAACGCATCGCCCATGGCGAGTAGTGCGGCCAGATGCCGCGTATCAGATGCCAGCAGCCGGTGCAGAGCGGCGATTTCGCCGTCGCTGTCGTCCAGCCGGCGGCATGCCTGGGCGAGTGTCCAGTGCAATTGCGCGGGCAATTGAGCGGCGTCGGCAAAGGAAGCGATCAGCGCATCCAAAATCGCCTTTGCGCCCTGGGCGTCACCGCTGCGCAACCGCTGCGCTGCAGCATCCAACTGACCGGAAATGTCGCCCCCATTCGCCATGGATGGGCTGTAGCGGCGCGGGCTGCCATTGGGCAACCATTGAAAAATTGGGCACTACAAAGATCATATGTTGGCGCGCCAGCGCCCGTCAGGCTGGTGATACGAAACTATCCAGCACCCGTTTGGCGCCAGCGCTTTCAAACTCCACCTCCAGTTTGTTGCCGTCGATGTCGGCAATCGTCCCATAGCCGAATTTTTCGTGGAACACGCGCATGCCGATGGCGAGGTCGCTGCGTGCCGACCGCCCGACCGCTGCCGCGCGTGCTTCGACTAGAGGGACCGGTCGCCGGGCGTCCATGCCGGTCGTCGCCGCACGCTGCCACCCCGGGCCGCGCCCCGTCCCGCGCCCGACGGAGGCGAACGGATCGGCCTGTGTCGTCCAGTTGGCCCGCCACAGCGTTTCGCCGCCGCCCAGCGTATTTTCGCTGATGATGTGCTCGTCCGGCAGCTCGGCAATGAAGCGCGAGGGTATGGCGCTTTGCCACTGGCCATAAACCCGGCGGTTCGCGGCGTGATAAATGCAGCAAGTCCGCCGCGCGCGCGTGATGGCGACATAGGCCAGCCGGCGTTCCTCCTCGAGCGCTTGCAGCCCGCCTTCGTCGAGCGCGCGTTGCGACGGAAACAGCCCGTCCTCCCACCCGGCGAGGAAGACATGCTCGAACTCCAGCCCCTTCGCAGCATGGACGGTCATGATCGTCACCGATGGCGCGTCGCTCGTCGCATCATTGTCCATGACCAGGCTGACATGGTCGAGGAACGCACCGAGCGATTCATATTCCTCCATGGCGCGGGTCAATTCGCTGAGATTTTCGAGCCGACCGGCGGCTTCGGCGCTGCGGTCTGCCTGCAACATCGCGGTATAGCCCGATTCCTCCAGAATCAGTTGCGCCAGCCGCGGATGGTCGGTTGTTTTGGCGAGGTCGCGCCACCGCGCCACAGCCGCGGCAAAACCCGCAAGGCTGCGCCGAGCCTGCGGCGTCCCTTCATCGCTGTCTGCCAGCACCAGCGCGGCGGCGAGCAACGGCATGCCCTGCGCGCGCGCGATGCGGTGCAGAAGGCTGATAGCCTTATCGCCCAGCCCGCGCTTTGGTTGATTGACTATGCGTTCAAAGGCCAGATCGTCGGCGGATTGATTGACCAGTCGCAGATAGGCGATTGCGTCGCGAATTTCGGCGCGTTCATAGAATCGGAATCCGCCGATCACCCGGTACGGCACGCCGATCTGGATAAAGCGTTCTTCGAATTCGCGGGTCTGGAAACCGGCGCGCACGAGGATGGCGGCGTCGTCGAGTGACGTGCCGGCGCGCAGCATGTCTTCCAACCGTTCGCCGACCCTGCGCGCCTCCTCCGGCCCGTCCCAAACGCCGATCACACGGACAGGGTCGCCGCCGTCAATATCTGTCCACAAATCCTTGCCCAGCCGCTCGCCATTATGCGCGATCAAGCCCGATGCCGCGCCAAGGATGTGGCGCGTGGAGCGGTAATTCTGTTCCAGCCGGACGGTTATGGCACCTGGAAAATCCCGCTCGAACCGCAGGATGTTGGCGACCTCCGCACCGCGCCAGCTATAGATGGACTGGTCGTCATCCCCCACCACGGCGATATTCTTGCGTTCCTGCGCCAGCAGCCGCAACCAGAGATACTGGACGGCGTTGGTGTCCTGATATTCGTCGACGAGGATGAAGCGGAACCGGTCCTGATAGTCGGCCAGCACGTCCCGGTGACTGCGTAATATGACCAGCATATGCAGCAGCAGGTCACCGAAGTCGCAGGCATTGAGTGTCTTTAGCCGGTCCTGATATTGCCGATAGAGGGACAGCGCCTTGCCGTTGGCAAAGCCGTCCTCCTCCCCGACCGGCACGCCTGCCGGGGTCAGACCCCGGTTTTTCCAGCGGTCGATGATTCCGGCCATCTGTCGCGCCGGCCAGCGTTTGTCATCGACACCCTCTGCCGTCATCAACTGTTTGATCACGCGCAACTGGTCATCGACGTCGATGATCGTGAAATTATTGTGCAGGCCCACCAGTTCGGCGTGGCGGCGCAGCATCTTGCCCGCAATGGCGTGGAATGTACCGAGCCAGGCCATGCCTTCGCCCGCCGGGCCGATCAGCCGCGCCACGCGCTCGCGCATTTCCCTCGCTGCCTTGTTGGTGAAGGTGACCGCGAGGATTTGCGAGGGATAGGCGAGCCGGCTGTGCACGATATGGGCCAGACGCGCGGTGAGGGCAGAGGTTTTCCCGGTGCCGGCCCCGGCGAGAATCAGCACCGGCCCCTCTGTCGCCAGCACTGCCTCGCGCTGTGGCGGGTTCAGTCCGCGCAGATAGGGCGGGTCTTCGGCATAGGAGTCAGGCAAGGCGGGGCGCGTCATCCCGCGAACGATTAGGGAACGTATCGCACGGGCGCAAGGGCGTGCGGGGGATTAGTCGGCTCGACGGGCGCCTCACGTTACCCGCCAGATGGTCAATGAAAACTCAGTTCCCGCCGTTCAGCGCGATGGCGCGCCGTTCGCCATTGGGCGCATCGGGAACGCGGGGCCATTGTCCCTGTGCCAGTTGCGCACGGGTGCCGCTGTCGGTGCCCATTTGCTGTTCGTAAATCCATAGATTGCGCAGCACCGTGCCGACATAGCCGCGCGTTTCCCAATAAGGGATGGACTCGATGTAGAGCAGCGGGTCACCATTGTCGCGAACTTCGCTGTTCCAACGGGCGACGGGTGTCGGACCGGCGTTATAAGCGGCAATGACCTTGGGCAACAATCCGCCGGTCACCGCCGAATCGCGCAAATGCTCGATATAGGATTGGCCGAGTGCGAGGTTGGTTTGCGGGTCGGTCAGGCGGCCGCCAAGCGCGCCGATGCCCATGTCGCCGGCGGTGCCGGGGCGCACCTGCATCAGGCCCACCGCGCCCGCAGGACTGACCACGCTGCTGCGAAATTGCGATTCCTGAAGCGCGTGGGCAAACACCAATGCGGGGTTGATGCGCCACCCGGTTGCCGGCTGCCATTGCGGGGCGGGAAAACGCGCTGCGATGTCCTGCCGACGGCCGCCGGGTGCATTGTGGGCGAGGTAAAATTGCGTTTCGGGCAAGTTGAGCTGTCCGGCCAGCGCAAGCAATGCGGCATGATCGTTGGCTGCGCCTATCCGTGCCTGATGCCGGATGGTCTCGTCAGCCAGCGCCGTCTCCCCCAGTGCAACCAGCTCGGCCGCAGCGCGGACATTGGGCGAAGCGGCGAGGCGCCGCGTGGTCGCCGCATCAGCAGCAGCCAAATTGCGGCGGGGCAGGCCCAAGGATTCGGCGGCCAGTTGGCCATAAAAAGTTTCGGTCAGCGCGGCGGCGCGCCGCAGGGCCGGTTGCGCTTCCTGCGGTTGACGACAGGCGGCCGCGGCCCGTGCGAACCAGAAATTGCCTGCGGCGAGGAGTTCGTCATCCTGCGCACGGCCAACAACATTGCGGAACGCGGCGGCGGCGGCGGCGCAGTCACCCTGACGCCAGCTGGCCAGCCCCTGCGCCCAATCAGCCTGCGCCACCCAATTGCCGCTGCCCGTCTGGGCCAGCGCTGCAACGCGGCGCGCATTGGCGTCGTCATTTTCGATATAATAGGACCATGCGACGCGGTAACGCCATTCGGTCAGCGCGTCGGGTGACAGCCGCGATTCGGCAGCTGTCAGCAGGCCTTCGGCGCCAACAGGGTCGTCGGCACTGATCCGCGCCTGAATGGTGGAAGGGAGCGAGCCCAGCGCAGGGTCGCTGACCGACCGCGGGTTGCCGCGCCGCGGCGATTCGCCCGCCCAGATGAGCCGCTGACCGTCAGGCAGAGCCGGCAGGTTGGCAACACCGCGCCGTTGCGCCAGCCGTGCCAATTGGGCCGCCTGTGGCAAATTGGGTGCGCGGTTCAGCAAATCGACCAGATCGGCGGCTTCGACACGTGGGCTATTGGCCGCGAGATAAAGCTCAGACCGGGCGAAATTGGCGAGGTCACCGTCGCGCATCGCGGCGATTTCGCTGCGCGCGCGATCCCACTGACCGGCGCGGATCGCCGCCATGGCAGCGGCGAAGGTGCCGCTGGTCGACGCCTCGGGCGTGTTTACCGCATCGGGCACAGGGACAAAGGCGGACGTCGCCGCCGCGTCCTGCGCAGTCGCTGGTGCAGCCAACGCGAACGCCGCGGCAATGCCGGCAGTTGCCAGCGCCCAGCGCGTGCGGGCGGAACATTGGGTTTTGGAAATGGCCGAGCGACGCATAAGTCTACATTCTCTCCCGCATCAGCTTTAAAACCTCCCACGCGTGCCGCTTCAGGTTGGGGCGGCTGATCAGCATCCGCGGGTGGTGGACAGCGAATATCGCCGTTTTGGTGCCATTATGGTTAAAAAAAGGTTGATCGTCCGGTGCCGGAACCTGGTCCCGCCCCGTCAACAGGTGACAGCAGGCACCACCCATCGCCAGAATAACGCGTGGACGCACCAGATCGATCTGATGGCGAATCAGCGGCGCAAGCTTTTGCATCGCTTCGGCGGAAATGCGTCGTTCCAGCGGGCGGGTTACACAGATGCTCGCGCGTCGCTGTGCCGACAGGTCGAGGTCGATCGCCTTGAGCATCGCGGTCACGAGCGCGCCTTGCTCCCCCGCAAACAAGTGACCGGCGGCGACATCCTCCGGTTCGGGGAAATCCGTAACCACCATAATGGGTGCATCCGCCGGCCCCTGTGGCGGAACGACGCGGCGGTCCCATTCCGGCACGATGCCCGCGCCATGCTCGGCAATCCATGCGTCGAATGCAGGCAGGTCGGCGGGTAAGGGCGGCCGTTTTGCGGCGATCGCGCCAGAGGGTGCCGGGCTGGCCGAGACGGGTGGTGAGACCGGAGCTGGTGCGCCAGATTCAAGCACGGCGGGCAGCTGGGCGACCAGCCAGGGGCTGGGGTCGTCTGAACAGATCAGGTCTAATCCGGCATCGGACCACCAACCAAGGTAACTGTCGAGCAGTGCGGGCGCGTCGCCATTCATCGCCTTGGCCCAAACACGTGGTTGACCTATGGGTCAATTAACGGGCATCGCCTGTGCGACAGGTTGCGCGCCAGTTGCGACGGGCGGGCCAAAAGCGAATCGACGGAAAGGGGACAGGCAGGATGAGCGAACGGGAATCCATGCCCTATGACGTGGTCATTGTTGGCGCAGGCCCAGCCGGGCTGGCCGCGGCCATCCGGTTAAAGCAATGCGCTGCGGATTCGGACACAGAGATTAGTGTCTGCGTGCTGGAAAAGGGGTCGGAGGTCGGCGCCCATATCCTGTCCGGGGCGGTCGTCGACCCCAAGGCGCTCGATGAATTGCTGCCTGACTGGCGCGACAGCGGCTGCCCGCTCGCTCAAACGCCGGTGACGGAGAATCTCCATTGGGTTTTGACGCGTTCGGGCAAACTCAATGTGCCGCACCTGCTGACGCCGCCGTTTCTCAACAATAAGGGGACCTATACCGGGAGTTTGGGCAGCCTGTGTCGTTGGCTCGCCGAACGGGCAGAGGAACTGGGCGTAGAAATCTTCCCCGGCTTTGCCGCAGCAGAGGTGCTCTATGACGAAAACGGCGCGGTAAAGGGCGTTGCCACTGGCGACATGGGTGTCACCCGCGACGGCGAACATGGACCGGATTATGCGCCCGGGCTGGAACTGCACGCCCGCTATACGTTTTTTGCCGAGGGTGCGCGGGGTCACCTGACGAAATTGGTCAAGGCGCAGTTCGACCTGGAGGCTGATTGCGAGCCGCAGGTTTATGGCATTGGTATCAAGGAGTTGTGGGACATTCCTGCTGATCAGCATCATGAGGGACGCGTGCTGCATACCCAAGGCTGGCCGATCGCCGACGAAGACGGTTTCGGCGGCGGGTTCCTGTACCATCAGGCGAACAATCAGGTGGCGGTGGGCTATGTCACCTGGCTGGGCTACAATAACCCGCATCTGTCGCCATTCCAGGAAATGCAGCAATGGAAAACGCACCCCGCCATTGCGCCCATCCTCGCGGGCGGCAAGCGTGTGTCCTATGGCGCGCGGGCCATTTGTGACGGCGGGTGGCAATCGCTGCCCAAACTGGTGTTTCCGGGTGGTGCGTTGCTTGGTTGCGCCGCGGGTTTCCTCAACGTGCCGCGGATCAAGGGCAGCCATACCGCGATGAAGTCCGGCATGATGGCGGCGGAGGCCGCTGCGGCCGCCATCGCGGCCGATCGTGCGCAGGACGAGCTGACCGATTACACCACCGCCTATGAGGCGAGCTGGGTGTATAAGGAATTGCGCATGGTCCGTAATTTCGAACCCATGGTTTCGAAATTTGGCGGCGTCATCGGGACGCTGATCTGCGGCATCATGCTGTGGCTCGAATATCTGGGTATCCGCATGCCCTTCACCATGGGGCACAAGGCCGATCATAAAAAGATGCTGCGTGCCGATATCGCACGCAAGATCGATTATCCCAAACCTGACGGCGTGCTGACATTTGACAGGTTATCGTCGGTGTTTCTGTCGAACACCAATCATGAGGAGGATCAGCCCTGCCACCTCCAGCTCAAAGACCCATCGGTGCCGGTCAGTTACAACCTGCCGCTCTATGACGAACCCGCGCAGCGTTACTGCCCTGCAGGAGTCTATGAGGTGGTGGGCCAAGAAGAAGGCAATCCGCGTTTTCAAATCAACGCACAAAATTGCGTCCACTGTAAAACCTGCGATATCAAGGAGATGACCCAGAATATCAATTGGGTCGCGCCTCAAGTCGGTGGCTGGC
>CAZAWL010000036.1:3364-12592 GCA_964488705.1 uncultured Sphingopyxis sp. | reverse complement strand
GCATTTGATCCGTTTTAATATCAGCAAGAGCGGCGCCGGTTGCGGCGGCACGGTTGCCGCGTCAGGGCCGGGCGATTGATGATCCGCCGGCGTCAGCGGGCGGCCGAACAGGTCGGTATTCGGTGGTCGGGTGACGCAGCCGGCCAGCATGGCCATGCCCCCCAGCACAGCCGCGCGCACCCCATGCCTCAACGCCGCGTCCCTCATGCCCCGTTCATGGCGCAAAAAACCCGGCGATGCCAGCGTCGGCGCGCGCGCGGTTCAATCCAGCCCGGCCAGATGCTCGGACAATCGCTCCAGCGACGCGTGATGCGTCAGGTCAACCTGTAGCGGGGTGACCGCAATATAACCGTCGGCGGTCGCCTCCAGATCGGTGTCGTGACCCGAGGTATGTTCCATCGCGTGCAGCCCGAACCAGTAATAGGGGTAGCCGCGCGGGTCGGTGCCCTTGACGATGCTGCCGCGGCCATAGTCATGAAAGCCCTGTCGCACGACGCGCACCCCGCGCACCTCGTCAGCCGCCAGCGCCGGGAAATTGATGTTGATCAGCGAACGCGGCGCAAAATCCATGTCGAGCAGCGGGCGCAGGACGCGTGCACCCCACGCGCTTGCAGCGGCAAAAGGCACGGTATCGCCCATGCCTTCGCGGGCATAGATCTGACTCAGCGCGATCGACCGGATGCCCGCCAGCGTCCCTTCCATTGCGGCCGATACGGTCCCCGAATAGGTGACGTCATCGCCCAGATTGGCGCCGCGATTAACGCCGGACAGGATGATGTCGGGCGGCGAGTCCATGACCACGCCGAGCGCCATCATCACCGCATCGGTCGGCGTACCGCTGACCGAAAAGCGGCGCGGACCATGTTCGCGCACCCGCACCGGACGCGACAGGGTGAGCGAATGGCCGGCGCCCGATTGTTCCTCCGCCGGGGCGCAGACCCAGACATCGTCGGACAGTTCTGCAGCAATCCCCTCCAGCACCGCGAGGCCGGGGGCATGATAGCCATCATCATTGGTCAGCAATATGCGCATCAGCCGGCGAGCTCCAGCCGGGCGACTCCGCCCATATAAGGGAGGAGCGCGGGCGGGATGATGACGCCACCATCACGTTGCTGATAATTTTCGATGATCGCCACCAGCGTGCGCCCCACCGCCAGGCCGGACCCGTTGAGCGTGTGGACGAACTGTGTGCCCTTTTCGCCATCGGGCCGGTAGCGCGCGTTCATCCGGCGCGCCTGAAAATCACCGGTGTTGGAACAGGAGGAGATTTCGCGATAGGCATTTTGCCCCGGCAACCACACCTCCAGATCATAGGTTTTGCGAGCGCCAAAGCCCATGTCGCCGGTGCACAACAGCATCTTGCGATACGGCAGGTCGAGCGCCTGAAGGACGGATTCAGCCGCGTTCGTCATCCGCTCATGCTCCGCGCCACTATCGTCCGGGCGCACGATGCTGACCAGCTCGCATTTTTCGAACTGATGCTGGCGGATGAAGCCGCGTGTATCCTTGCCCGCCGAACCGGCTTCGCTGCGGAAACACTGCGTCAGCGCGGTCAACCGTATCGGCAGGGCTGCCTGATCGAGAATCTGTCCCATCACCGAGGCGGTGAGGCTGACCTCCGACGTCGGGATGAGCCACCGCCCGTCGGTGGTGCGGAACGAATCATCCGCAAATTTCGGCAGCTTGTCGGTGCCGTACATCGCCTCGTCACGCACCAGCACAGGCGGCGCACATTCGGTATAGCCATGTACCGTCACCTGCTGGTCCAGCATGAACTGGCCGATGGCGCGATGCAGGCGGGCCATGCCGCCGCGCAAGAAGGTGAAGCGCGCGCCGGACAGCAATGTCCCGGTTTCAAAATCCATACCCAGCGCCGGGGCGATGTCGGCATGTTCGCGCGGCGCAAAGTCAAAGTTGCGCGGCGTGCCCCAGCGGGCAATTTCGACATTGCCGCCCTCATCCTCGCCCAGAGGCACATCATCGGCGGGCAGGTTCGGGATAGTGGCCAGCAACGCCTGGAGTTCGGCGCCGACAGCGGTCGCAGCCTCCTCCTGCGCCGATTGCCGCGACTTGAGGTCGGCCACCTCGGCCTTGAGCGCATTGGCAGTCGCGGTGTCGCCTTTGCCCATTGCGGCACCGATCGCCTTGGCCGCTTCGTTGCGGCGCGCCTGCAATTGCTGCGATTCGGTGAGCGCGGCGCGGTGCAGCCGGTCCTTTTCTAGGATGTCGGCGGCCATTGCCGGCAGGCCACGTCGGGCGAGCCGTGCGTCAAAGGCTGCCGGATCATCTCGGATCAATCGGATATCATGCATGGCTCGGCGCTATGGCGCGGCGCGCCACGACGCGCAAGCCAAAGCCGGCGGCGCTGTGCCCGCACCCGCCCGGGCCCTACCCGAACGAAAAGAGGCGGTCGCCCCCCGACGACCGCCCCCAAACCCCGACGTTGCTGCGTCGGTCCGCTGCCGAATTACGCGGCGCGACTCGATGTTTCTTCCGCATTCTTACGCCGGCGGCGACGACGCGCAACCAGCGCTGCCGCTGCGCCACCGAACAGCAACAGCATCGGCGGTGCCGGAACGTCGGTGCCGCTCGAGCCGCCAGTCGACCCGCCGCTTGAGCTCGACGAGGAGCTGCTCGACGAGGAGGAGGAGCTGGAAGAGCTGCCGCCACTGGTCGATGCGCCAAAGCTGGACGAACCGCCCGACGAAGAGCTGGATGAGGAACTGGACGAAGAACTGCTGCTCGACGACCCGCCAAAGCTCGACGAACCGCCAAAGCTGGACGATCCGCCAGAGCTGGAAGAGGAGCTTGACGATGAGGAGCTGCTGCTGCTCGACGAACTGGACGACGAACTCACGCCCGATGATGTGCTGACACCCGAGGAGGTGCTGACACCAGACGATGTGCTGACGCCCGAGGATGTCGAAACGCCGCCAGTGGAGGTCGACACGCCCGAAGATGTGCTGACGCCCCCCGTCGAAGTCGACACGCCCGATGACGTGCTGACACCGCCGGTTGACGAGGATACGCCGCCGGTAGACGTCGACACGCCCGACGACGTGCTGACACCGCCGGTTGAAGAGGACACGCCACCGGTCGAGGTTGAGACCCCGCCGGTCGAAGAGGACACGCCGCCGGTCGAAGATGAGACCCCGCCGGTCGACGTGCTGACGCCGCCGGTCGAGCTGGTCGAGCTGATGCCGCCCGTCGAGCTGGTCGAGCTAACCCCGCCGGTCGACGTGCTGACACCACCGGTCGAGCTGGTCGAACTGATCCCGCCGGTTGAGGTCGAGACCCCGCCCGAGGTGCTCGAGGATGTGGACGAGACGCCGCCGGAGGTCGAGCTGATCCCGCCCGAAGTCGACGACACGCCGCCGGTAGAGGTCGAGCTGCCGCCCGAAGAGGTCGAACCGCCCGAGGTTGATGTCGACCCGCCGGAGGACGAGGTGCTGCCACCGCTCGTCGTCGACGAAATGACGATGCTGCCGCCACTGGACCCGCCACCGCCGCCGAAAAAGCCGCCGAAAAAGCCACCGCCGAAACCGCCGCCAAAGCCGCCGCTGCCGCCGATGATGATCGGGTAGCCGCCGCCCGAGCTGCTGCCCGTTTCATAGGACGGCGCAGGACGTGGCAGCGGGATAGGGGCACCGGGTTGCGAAATGATGGTCGGCTGACCCGGATAAATGGTGCGCCGCGTCACCACCCGGCGAACGCGCTGGACCGTCCGTGCACGGGCGACGTTGCGCCGCGGATAGGCGCGGTGGACGACACGGCTGCGCACCTTGGGCACGCTGCGCACCGTGCTGACATGCGCCCGGCCATTGCCTGTATTGGCTTGCGAGATCTGGACAGCGCCGCTGCCAATCAACGCACCGCCGCATGTGCAGGCACAAAGTTTCGCCAAGGCCATACGTACCGACATAATCGTTACCCTGTCTCCGACCCGGCCCGTCAATCGGCCCCGGTCAATTCATCCATGATCTGCATCCACCCAGCAGGATACAGCAAATCCCTCGGGGAGCCTCGCACCGCGCCGCCACAAATGACTGGCGAGCGCCAACTCCACACATTGTCTAGGCCATAGTCACCCTATGGATGCAACGGCTTTAACCATGCTCTTATTACGGAAAGGCTTAGACCGACAGCTTCTTGGCCTGAATTGAAACAACCTGTCCCAAAAATGGACGATGCCGGGCCGGATGATTTGCAGCCACGCCGCGCACCTGCCGCCTTGCAGCCTCCCGACGCTCTGCTATAGGCGCGCTCACGGTCTGCACCCGACCAGCCGTTGTGACCGTCAAAATTCGGCCGCAGCAGCCACGGTTTCTCGGCGGGCCGCAGGTCGAAAACCGCAACTGCGCAGGAGCGTTCACGTCAATGGTATCGTCCTCGGCAAAGCCTGCTTCCCCCCGCAAAGCGCAACTGGCCGCCAATAATGACCCTGACGATGGCTTTGCCCGAAAGGCGATGGCCGACGCAGACGGTTATCTGCCGCATGATGACGAAGAATTTATGGGCCCGCGCCAGCAGGCATTTTTCCGCGGTTTGCTGACCGACTGGAAACGTAGCATCCTGGTGGAAGCAGAATCGACGCTGGCCAGTTTGCAGGATGCGCCGATCCGCGAGCCCGACCTGACCGACCGCGCGTCGAGCGAAACCGATTGGGCCATCGAATTGCGCACGCGCGACCGGCAACGCAAGCTGGTTGCCAAAATCGATGCCGCACTGCGCCGCATTGACGAGGGCGAATATGGCTATTGCGAGGTGACGGGCGAACCGATCTCGCTCGGCCGGCTGATCGCACGACCGATTGCGACCATGACGGTCGAGGCGCAGGAACGGCACGAACGTAACGAACGCGTCTCTCGCGACGATTGATCGCGGCCGCGAACGGGCGCGCAATTAACTTCCCACTAACGTCGATCGCTTACGACGCGCGTTAGCTAAGACCGCTATGCACGCGCTGCACGCGGTGGCGGGAAGGACGAACCATCGATGAAAATGGACTGGCCAGGCGAATCGAACGCAGAGATTGTCGCGCTGCGCAACAATCGGCGCGATTCGATGTTTCTGAAATCGTCCATCGAAGTCGATCGGCTGGGTTGCAGTTTCGACATCGTCGTCCGCAATGTTTCTGCCGGCGGCTTGCTGGCCGATACGACAATGAATCTTGACCATGGCGACCGCGTGCGCGTCGACCTGCGCCGCGTCGGTAAGGTGCCGGGCCGGGTGGTGTGGACGGATGATGGCCGATTTGGTGTCGCCTTTGACGTCACCATCGACCCGCAGCTGGTGCGACAGCCGGTGACCGTCAAAAAAGTCGCGCTACCCAAAAAAGCCGGATTTGGCGCGCCGCGCCGGCCAACACCCATCCGCAAACGCTGACCCGCCGGGCCGCACGGCCCGACGTTGCAGTGCACCGACGGCAGCCGCCGGCGGTTAGGTCAATGCATGGCCAGTGCGTCTTTGATCCGCAGCTTTGCTTTCTTTAGCCGGGTGAGAATCTCCCCATCGGGGTGGGGCCGGGTCTTTTCGCTGGCAATTCGCGCTTCGAGTTCAGCGTGCTTGGCGGCGAGTGCCGCATCATAGGCGTTCTGGAAGTGAGCGGATTGCGCCATTTGCTATTCTCCATCGCTGTCATGTCACGCAGGGACACCACACCGACTCAGACAGCCAGCGCGGCGTCGCCCAATGAATGGACCACAAGTTGGACGCGATGTCGCGCACAAAAACGACCAACGGTGCGTTAGCCAAGACAGTCGACCGGCCACGCACCCCGGACGAAAATGCTCCTGCGCAGGCCCGCAACAACAGACCACTTGCGCCAAGGTCCAACGCTGGGGATAGTGGCCGGACGATGTGCAGCATCTGCACCACGGATAGCGAGGATGAACCCGGTCAATGACACGCGAGGAAATGCAACGCCGGCTGGAGCTGCTTCGCATGGAACATCGCGACTTTGACACGGCAATCGCCGCATTGACGCAGGCCCCGGTCACCGACCAGCTGGCCGTCGCCCGACTGAAAAAGCGCAAGCTGCGGTTGCGGGACGAAATATCCTGGATCGAGGACCAGCTGGTGCCCGCCATCATCGCCTGAGCCGCTCGCCTGACTGGACCGGAGTCAACTTTGATTGCGTTATTAGCGCGGCGCCGCGTCTTGGTTATGTGCGATTTGTGCGTTGCACGCATTCTGCCCCCGAGTCGTGCGGTTTTTCCACCGCACTCGAAATCGCTCTAGCGCCCGTTTTGGGACAGGCGAATTTGGTTAGCGTGATTGCCGTGCGGCGGCGCTGTCGTCAAAAGGCCCGACGCAACGCCACCATATGAATAAGGCGAGGGCTAGGGCCAGGACCATGACGATCATCGAATCGCGCATCAATGCCGCGCTAGTCGGATCCCTCTATGCCGAGGCGCTGATCCTCGCGGACGAAGCACGGTCCTGGTTTGACCATGTTCTGGTCAACCGTGACCAAGAGGCGGCAAGCAACCTGCCCGTGGACGCAGCCGCCGGTGCGGATGGCGACGACGCCCTGTTCCGCTGGGCAGGTTTTCACGATCCGTCGCTGCGCATCGCATTGTCGTGCGAATCGCTGCGCATCACGACCCGATTGATGCACATCATCGCATGGCTGCTGTTGCAGCGCGCCATCATGGCGGGCGAGTTGCCCGCCGATGCCGCGTACCGTCCCAACAATCGCCTCGGCGAATCGCCGGCGAGTGACACCGCAACGCTGGGGCGCCTCCCGCCTCGGGCGCAGGAGCTGGCCGCGGCCAGCGAGCGGTTGCACGCGCGCGTCGCCCAGCTGGACGCGGCCCAGTCGCAGAGCCCGGTCCAAATCGACCCGGTGGGTGCCATGCTGTCGCGGCTGGAGCAGGCGCTTTAGTACAGGTGCGACCGCCGACGCGGTACGTTTTCACCGCACGCTTGTGTTTGCGATGCAGTGTCGGCTAATTGCGGCCACCAAAATACAGGCAAATCAATGGATGGTGCGGGCGGTACCGTCCATCAAAGGGGTGTTTCTCTCTGTCATGATCGATGCACCATCCGCATCCGGCAATGATCGCGCGCAATTCCGGCTCGCCGGCCCGTCGCGCAGCTATGACCCGCTGCGGCAGGCGATTCGTGCCGACCTCGCCGATGCGGCGGAGGCGCATCACCATTTCGCGCCGCACTATGCGGCCCCCGCCGATTGGGTGTTCACGGCACAGGCCGAATTGCTGGCCAGCGCCGAGGCGGGCGCAACGATTGTCGATGTCGCACAGCCGGGCGATGGTTTCGCGCTGCTCGACCTCACCGGTGGTTGGGCATGGGGCTATCGCGTCGCGAACCATGCCGTCGGCTATGTTCGCGCGGACCTTGTCGCACCCGCATCGTCCTAATGGCGACGCGCATCTTCATCGACGGCGGGGCGGGCACCACCGGCCTCGACATCGCCGACCGGCTCGCGGCGCGCAGCGACATCAGCCTGATTACGCTCGACGATGCGGCGCGCAAATCGGACGCGGCGCGGCGCGATGCACTGCATGCCGCAGATTATGCGATCCTCTGCCTGCCCGACGACGCGGCGCGTGACGCGGTGGCGCTGGCCGCCGGATCACGGGTGCGGATCATCGATGCGTCGACGGCACACCGCACCGCGCCGGGCTGGACATTCGGATTTGCAGAATTGTCGGCGGGACAAAGGGCGGCCATCGCCGCGGCCGACCGGGTCAGCAACCCAGGCTGTTATTCGACCGGCTTTATCGCGCTCGTTGCGCCGCTTGTCGCGCGCGGCCTGTTGCCGGTGGATGGCCATTATAGTGCGCACGCCGTGTCGGGCTATTCCGGCGGCGGCAAGTCGCTGATCCAGCGGTTTGAGGTCGACGAACCCGACATTGCCTGGCGCGGCTATGCGCTGAGCATGGAGCACAAACATGTGCCGGAAATGCAGCGGCACTGCGGCCTCGCCCATCCGCCTTTATTTGCCCCGGCGGTGGTCCCCGCCTATCGCGGTATGGTCGTGGAGATACCGCTGATGCGCGGCGGCGACCCGCGCATAGCCCCGGCGGAGGATCTGCACGCGGCGCTCGTCGCCCACTATGCCGACAGCAAGACGGTGCGCGTCGCCGAACTGGCAACCGACGGCGAAATCCTGTTGCGCAGAACCGAGGCGCCGAGCGACCGCATGACCATCGACCTGCTGCGCAACAGCGCGGGCGACCAGATGCGCCTGGTGGCGCGACTCGACAACCTCGGCAAGGGGGCGGGCGGGGCCTGCGTCCACACGCTCAACATCATGGCCGGTTTGGACGAAACACAGGGACTGCGGCTCTGACCAGCCCGATTGCCTGACCCGATGCTGTGCATCTGGTTCAGCCGCGACTCATATTCGAACTCTTAAATGCTTATTAACGATGGGCGGCGCGTCGCAATGGCGGCGCGGCATGGCCCGAACAGGAGGCATAATATGACGAGTCGCTGGATCGCCATAATCTTGGCAACCGCAACCGCACTGACCCCGATCGCTGCATCGGCCCAGGGCGGCGGATTTGGCGCACGCATTTTGCGCGAAGCCGGCAACGCCCGGCAGGATTCGGCGCCGGCACCGCGCGCCACACCCGCACCGCGTGCCGCATCGCGAATCCAGCCGGTGGCTGTGCCCCAGTCCAATGTCGGCAATGACCAACCGCAATTTCAGCGGCGCGGCGACGGCGGTGGCCGGCGTGGCGGCGGTGATGGCGGCGGCGGTCGCGGCGATGGCGGCTTTGGCCGGGGCGGCGGTTTCAACCGCGGTCCGGCTGCGGTGCCGCCCCCCGCCCCGGCGCCAGCACCCGTAAGCCGGCCCGCACCGGTGAATCGCGGCGCAACGCTCGAACGTGGCCGGACCGATTATGGCAATGACCGTTATCGCCGTGGCGATGGCACCGGGCGTGGCGGCTGGAACCGCAACGACGCCAATCGCGCACCGCCGGTGACGAACCCGCCCGTCTATCGCGGCAATGACGGCCGCAATGATGGCCGCACGGGCGACGGGCGCTATGACGGACGCCGCAACGATGGCGAGTTCGGCCGTGATGTCATCCGCGACGCGCGGCGCGGCGATGACAGCCGCTATGACCGCAGCCGGGGCTATGGCAATGGCCGTGGCTATGACCGCGACCAGCGTGACGACTATAACCGCAATGGACGCTATGACCGCGACGGGCGTTACGACCGCAACGACCGCTATGACGGGCGCCGGTATGA
>CAZAWL010000036.1:0-3264 GCA_964488705.1 uncultured Sphingopyxis sp. | reverse complement strand
ATGACCGCGACGGGCGTTACGACCGCAACGACCGCTATGACGGGCGCCGGTATGATGATCGTCGTTATGATGGGCGCCGGTATGATGATCGCCGTTATGATGGGCGTCGCTATGACGACCGTTACGGCTCACACCGGCGGTGGGACCGCGAATGGCGGCGCGACAACCGTTATGACTGGTATGGTCATCGCAACCGTTATCGCAGCCTCTACCGCTGGCCGTCTTATTATTCGCCGTATCGCAACTATAGCTATCGCCGCTTGAGCATCGGCTTTTCGCTGTGGCCGCTATTCTATTCGGACCAATATTGGATCAACGATCCATGGACCTATCGTCTGCCCGACGTTTACGGTCCCTATCGCTGGGTCCGTTATTATGACGATGCCTTGCTGGTCGACCTGCGCACCGGCGAAGTGGTGGACGTGATCTACAGCTTTTTCTGGTAGGCCGACGCACCGTAGGCACGACGAGGGGGGCGGGCACATGTGTGCCTGCCCCCTTTGCGTTTTGGCCATTTCTTGACTTGCATCGGCCCCGCTCTCCGCCCACGATAACCGCAAAACGCAGACGGCAGGAGGGAATGATGCGGTTCAAAATGTGGATGGCGACGGCGGCAGCGATGATCGCCCTGCCCGGTCTGACCAGCGCCGGCATGGCGCATGACGACATGTTCGGCATGGCGGCGGCGGATGCAGCCCCGGCAGAAACGCCAGCGGTGCAGATCATCCACGCCGGCAACCTCATCACCGATGCCGCGACGGGCCTTTCCGGACCAGCGACGATCACCATCACCGACGGCCGCATTTCCGCCATCGCGCAGGGGCTGCAACCCGTGCCGGAGGGCGCGCAATTGATCGACCTGTCGACGCGCACCGTCATGCCCGGCCTCATCGACATGCATGTCCACCTGACCGGCGACCCCGGCGGCGATTTCTGGCGCGAAGCGGTCGACCCCGACGAGTGGGGCGTTGTGCTGGGTGTACGAAATGCACAGCGTACCGTGCGCGCAGGCTTCACCACCGTGCGCGAGGCGGGGTCGGCGCGGCAGACCGCATTCATGCTGCGACGTGGCACGGAACAGGGCGTCATTCCCGGCCCGCGCATCGTCGCCGCCGGTCCGGCGCTGTCCATCGTCGGCGGGCATGGCGACATCACCGGGTTCCGCCGCGAAGTCATCGAAGCCCTTCCGACCGGCTTTACCTGCACAGGGCCAACCGAATGCGCATTGCGCGTTCGGCAAGCGTCGGCGGCGGGCAGCGACGTCATAAAGATTACCGCGACCGGCGGTGTCCTGTCGCAACAGGGGCGCGGGCTGGAGGCGCATTTCACCGCCGAAGAAATGACCAGCATCGCCAACACCGCCCATTCGCTGGGCCTGCGCGTCATGGCCCACGCCCATGGCGCCCGGGGCATCGAAGCTGCCGCCGCAGCGGGCATCGATACCATCGACCATGGCACCTTCATGGATGAAGCGGCGGCCCGCGTCATGGCCCAGCGCGGCACCTATCTGGTGCCAACGCTGCGCGCGCTGACGCAGGTCCGCGACGGTCTGGGCCGGGGCATCTATACGCCAACGGTCGAGGCCAAGATTCGCGAAACGCTCCAGGTGCTGGGCAATAATGTGCGCATGGCGATGCGGTTCAACATCCCCGTCGCATTTGGCACCGACGCAGGTGTGTTTCCACACGGAGTCAACGCCGACGAATTTCAGCTGCTGGTGGACGCAGGGATGACGCCGCGCGACGCCGTTGCCAGCGCCACGACGGTGGCGGCGCGGGCGCTGGGCATGGAAAACCAGATCGGACGGATCGCGGTCGGCTATTCAGCCGACATCATCGCCGTTGACGGCAATCCGCTTGTCAATGTTGCACCGCTCAGTTCCCCGCGATTTGTCATGGTGCGCGGGCGCGTGATGCAGTAGCGAAGAGGCTTGCCAGCGCCCACCTCGCGTATTAGCAACACAACACAGTCTATCTAAGGGACAGCCCCACATGACAAAGTCCATGACCCGCGCGGTGCGCGCCGCGCTTTTGACCACGCTCAGCCTGCCACTGGCAACCATCGCCCACGCGCAGGATGCCGCGCCCGCCGCCGCCGCCGCTGAGGCACCCGCCGCACCGACGCGCACCGCCGAACAACAGGCGGCGCATGATCAACTGTGGCAGCTGTTCCGCGACAGTGACGAGGCCAGCCTGCGCCGCAACCCGTTGTCCGCGCTGTTCCGCGGCGACATGCGCTATGCCGACCAGCTGGGCGACAACATTACCGATGCCTATTTCGATGGCGAACGGGCTGCTGCGCAATCCGACCGTGACGCGCTGGGCCGGATCGACCGCGCCGCGCTCGATGCCACCGACCGGCTCGCCTATGACGTGTTCAGCTATACCACGGGCGAAACGCTGCGCGGGCTGGAACCCGACATATTGGCGTTGAATGTCG
Organism: uncultured Sphingopyxis sp.; assembly: GCA_964488705.1. Lineage (GTDB taxonomy): Bacteria > Pseudomonadota > Alphaproteobacteria > Sphingomonadales > Sphingomonadaceae > Sphingopyxis. The sequence goes on along the minus strand of CAZAWL010000036.1, from coordinate 825 downwards.
TCCGGCCGATCAACCATTTTTTCGGCTTTCACACCTTTTACCCCAGCTTTGCCAGCGGTCAGGGCGGCGCGCCGTTCAACACGATCGACGACTATAACAACAACCTCAGCCGGCACAGCCAGTTCGCAACGCTGATCGACCGGTCAATCGGGCGTTTTCGCGAAGGCATGGCGTCGGGCGTGCTCGAAACCCGGCTGACCATCACCAACGTCATCAGCCAGCTCGATACCCAGTTGTCGCAGCCGCTCGAAGAATCGCCCTATTATGGTCCGGCGACGCGCTTTCCCGACAGCTTTACCGACGAACAAAAGGCGGATCAGACGGCCCGCCTGCGCCGCTCGCTGACCGAGGAGGTGTTCCCCGCGCTGACACGGCTGCGCGACTTTTTGCGCGACGAGTATCTGCCGGTGTCGCGCGAAAGCGTCGGCCTCGGCCAGATGCAGGGTGGCGAGCGGCTCTACCGCCTGCTCGTCGAACAGACGACGACATTGCCGCTCGACCCCAACGAGGTCCACGAACTGGGCCTGCGCGAGGTCGCGCGCATCCGCGAAGGCATGGAACAGGTGCGCACCGAGGTCGGCTTTACCGGCACCCTTGCCGAGTTTTTCAACCACCTTCGTACCGACCCGCAATTCAAGGAAGCAACGCGGGAATCGCTGACGCAGCGTTATTATGATGTCGGCCGCCTCGTCGATGCACAGATTCCGCGCCTGTTTTCGACGCTGCCGCGTGCGCCGCTCGAAATCCGGCCGTACGAGCCCTATCGTGAACGGTTCGAGGCTGGCGGCAGCTATAATTCGGGCACGCCGGATGGCAGCCGTCCGG
>CAZAWL010000035.1:0-12934 GCA_964488705.1 uncultured Sphingopyxis sp. | reverse complement strand
CGAAAAAGCCCCCAAATCCGCCGAGGTCGGCATCGGCACCGGCGCGGCGCGTCGCCTTGGCCAACGGCGCAATCGCGCGAACCAGGGCGTTGCCTGCCGCAATGGAGACACCCGCCTGGGCATAGGTGTAGGGCGAATTTTTGAGCGGCTGGTCGGTCATGCGCTGGCGTTAGCGATAACAGGCTTGGATTTCCACGACGATATGGCCAAAAGGGCGATGTGACATCCGTATCCACCCTATCCGACTGGCGCAGAATCCTGTTGCGTATGATCGCGCTGGTCATTTGCGGCGCGTCGGCGGCCGGCGTCTATGCGCAGATTGAGCCGGGAAACCGTGGAATCGCGCCGATCAGCAGCAGCGACGACCTCGAGGTCAGCGGGCTCACGGTCGACGTCCGCGCGGATTCGCCGGATGAAGCGCGCCAGAAGGGCTGGCAGGAAGCGCAGCGGTTGGGCTGGGCCGCGCTGTATCGTCAGGTCAATGGCACCGCCGCCGCCCCGAGCCTGCCCGATTCGGCGCTGAACGGCATTGTCGCGGCGATCGTGGTCGAGCGTGAGCAAATCGGCCTCGGTCGCTATCGTGCCACGCTCGGCGTCCAGTTTGACCGCGCCCGCGCCGGGCAGATTCTGGGTATTTCGGGCCGGATATTCCGGTCTCCGCCGCTGTTGGTCGTGCCGGTTCTGTACGAAGGCGGCATCGGTCAGGTGTTTGAACAACGCAGCGAATGGCAGCGCGCCTGGGCGCAGTATCGAACCGTTGACAGCGCGATCGATTATGTCCGTACTGCGGGTACGGGCAGCGATGTCCTGTTGCTCAACAGCGGACAACAGCGGCGGCGCAACCGGGCGTGGTGGCGCGATATCCTCGACCAATATGGCGCGTCGGACGTGCTGTTCCCGTCGGTCAGGCTGGAACGGACCTGGCCCGGCGGGCCGATCATCGGACATTTCGCTGCCCGCTATGGACCGGACAATGCCTTGATCGGAACCTTTCGGTTGACCGCGGCGGGCCCTGACGGACTGCGCGCGATGATGACGCAGGGCGTGCGGCGGATTGACGCGCTGTACATCACCGCGCTGTCGGACGGGCGGTTGCGCACCGACCCATCGCTGATCATCGAAGCGCCGCTCGCTAACGAAGAGATTGAGGCGGTGACCGAAGAGGCGGTGTTGCTGGGCGAAGGTGGGGCGACAACGGACCCTTCGGTGACCGCGACGGCGCCGCAGGAAAGCGAATTTTCGGTGCAGGTCGAAACGCCGGATTCGCTGGGCGTCATTGCAGCTGAAACCGGACTGCGGTCGATCGGCGGCGTTTCGAGCGCCAATGCCAGCAGCGTCGCTGTCGGCGGCGTGTCGGTGCTGCGTGTGCGCTTTATTGGTGACGCGGCGGCGTTTCGCGCGGCGTTGGCCGCGGCGGGATGGCGCGTCTCGGCCAATGGCAACACGTTCCGCATCAGCCGATGATGCCGATGTCTGCCAGCCTGTCGGGAATGGACGATGCCGACCTGTTCGGTGACATGCGCGGGCGCGCTAGCCGGGCCAAGCAACTGGCCCTGCCGCTGGCATGGCGCGCGCTCGACCGCACAGCCAAGGACGGCATCCTCATCGATGACAGCAATGCTCCGGTTGCGCGGCACCTCGCCGCTGCGGCAAGCTGGACCGGGCCAGCCGCAATTCTGGCGGGGCCGCCACGGTCGGGAAAGTCGTTGTTCGGCCGCATCTTTGCTGCGACCGGGTCGGGCGAAACGATCGACGACCTCACCAGCGTGGCAGAGGCCGACATATTTCACGCCTGGAATCGCGCGGTCACCGGGAATCACGCCCTGCTGATCATTACCCCATCGCTCGAGACCCTTGGCGATGTGCAACTGCCCGACCTGCGGACGCGGCTGGCCTCGGCACCGGTGTTGCAGATCGGTACGCCCGAAGTTCCGCTGATGGCCGCGCTGGTTGAGCGGCTCCTTGCGGAACGCGGGCTGGCGGCCACGCCGCAGATCGGCACCTATGTCGCCGAGCGGATCGACCGTTGTTACGCCGCCGTCCATGCCGTGGTCGAGGCCATCGATGCACTGGCGATGGCGACGGGCCGTCCGCTGACCATCGGACTGGCGCGGCAGGTTTTGCAGCAGGCGCCCGGTAACCCTGACATGCGCCACATTGACCCCAATGACGAGGTTGCGCATGGTCACGACATTGTAACCTGATTGGGCCCAGTAACCGACGGTGACCAACCCAAGCAATCTTTCAATCGCTGGTGCGGCAGCCGGTGCGGCGGGCGACGCGCCCCCCGTGCGGGCCAAGCTGTCGCCGTCTGAACGCTATTTCAACCGGGAATTGTCCTGGCTGGCCTTTAACCACCGCGTGATGGAGGAGGCGCAGAATCCCGCGCACCCGCTGCTCGAACGGCTGCGTTTCCTGTCCATATCGGCAAATAATCTCGACGAATTTTTCATGGTGCGCGTCGCTGGAATCAAGGCGCATCAATGGCAGGGCATCGAACATCAGTCGCAGGACGGGCGGACGGTGGCGGAACAGCTGGCCGCCATATCCGCGCAAACTGAAGCGCTGGTGATGGACCAGCATCGCGAATTTGCGGCCCTTTCGACCGAATTGGCGGGGCAGGGCATCGTCATCGTGCACGACGTCGCGGCAGCGCAGCATCTGGCACCGCAGCTGGAACGCTATTTCGAGGAACAGCTGCTGCCGGTGCTGACACCGCAGGCGCTCGATCCCGCCCACCCCTTTCCGTTCATTCCCAACAAGGGGTTGGCGGTCGTGTTCGCGCTGCGGCGTCAGCGCAACGGCGACCAGATCCACGAACTCGTCATGATCCCGCAAACCGTGCCGCGATTTGTGGCTGTTGGGTCCGGCCCGGTCCATTATGTCCCGATCGACACGGTCATCATGCTGTTTGCCCGTCGGCTGTTCCCCGGTTTCGACATCACGGCGGCCGGGCGCTTTCGGTTGATCCGCGACAGCGATATCGAGGTGGAGGAAGAAGCCGAAGATCTCGTTCAGTATTTTCGTACGGCCATCCGTCGCCGTCGGCGGGGACGGATCGTGCTGTTCGAAATTGACGAGGGCTCGCCCGACGATGTCATCGAAGAGTTGATTGGGCAAAACGGACCGGGTGCGGACATATTGCGCGTGACGGGGTTGATCGGTCGTTCGGACCTCGCCGAAATCGTCGACATCGATCGGCCCGAACTCAAATTTCCGGCCTATAGCGCGCGTTTTCCGGAGCGTATTCGCGACCATGGCGGTGACTGTTTTGCCGCCATCCGCAGCAAGGACATTGTCGTCCATCATCCCTATGAGAGTTTTGACGTTGTCCTGTCATTTTTGCGGCAGGCCGCGGCGGACCCCGACGTCGTGGCGATCAAGCAGACGCTGTACCGCGCCGGTGACCAATCGCCGGTCATCCGCGCGCTGATCGAAGCCGCCGAAGCAGGCAAGGCGGTGACGGCGGTGGTGGAACTCAAGGCGCGCTTTGACGAGGAACAGAATTTGCATTGGGCCGCGCAGCTCGAACGCGCGGGCGTACAGGTTGTGTACGGCTTCTTTGACTGGAAAACCCACGCCAAAGTGTCGCTGGTGGTGCGGCAAGAGGGCGGCAGCTATCGCAGCTATTGTCACTTTGGCACCGGTAATTATCATCCGGTCACGGCACGTATCTATACCGACATCAGCTATTTTACGGCTGACGACCGCGCCGGGCGTGACGCGGTGCAGTTGTTCAATTTCATCACCGGCTATATCGAACCGCAGGATTTGGAGCTGCTGACCATGTCGCCGCTGGGCTTGCGCGACGAGTTGATACGGCTGATCGACGTCGAAATCGCCCATGCCAAGGCTGGCCGACCGAGCGGCATCTGGGCGAAGATGAATTCGCTCGTCGATGCCCAGATCATCGACAAACTCTATGATGCATCATGCGCCGGCGTGCCCATCGACCTCGTCGTGCGGGGCATTTGCTGCCTGCGTCCCGGTGTGCCGGGCCTGTCGGAAACGATCCGGGTGAAGTCGGTGGTCGGCCGCTTCCTCGAACATAGCCGGATCTTCGCCTTTGGGAATGGCGGGGCATTGCCGTCGTCGTCGGCCAGAGTCTTCCTGAGTTCGGCGGATTGGATGAACCGCAATTTCGATCGTCGCGTCGAATATATGATCCCCATCGAAAACCCGACGGTCCACGATCAGCTGCTGAACCAGGTGCTGCTCGCCAATCTGCTCGACAATGAACAGAGTTGGCTGCTCAACGCTGACGGCACCTATACCCGCGTGTCGGGCGCCGAACGGCCGTTCAACCTGCACCGCTATTTCATGGACAATGCCTCTCTGTCGGGACGTGGAGACGCGTTGCGGCGGCACAAGGACGTACCACGGCTCGACCCGGCACGGCGTCATGGCTGAGCGCAACCGCAGGGCGGCCATTATCGATATTGGGTCCAATTCCGTGCGTTTGGTCGTCTATGCGGGGCCAGACCGCGCGCGGCAGCCCATTTTCAATGAAAAGCTGATGGCTGGCCTGGGCTCCGAACTTGCCACAACCGGCCGCATCGAACAGCGTGCCTTTGATCGCGCGATAGCCGCGCTGGCCCGTTTCAAAATATTGACGAAGGCCATGGCAGTTACCGACATACGCTGCGTTGCGACGGCGGCGGTGCGCGATGCCGACAATGGTCCCGAGTTCATTCGCGCCGCTGCCGCGGTCGGGCAGCGGGTCGAGCTGTTATCGGGGCGTGATGAGGCGCGTGCGTCGGGCTTTGGCGTCATTTCCGCAATCCCCGACGCCGACGGCATTGTTGCCGACCTTGGCGGGGGCAGCCTGGAACTGGTCAGAGTCAGCGATGGCCAGACCCGGCACCACAGCAGCTTTCCGTTGGGTGTCCTGCGATTTGGCGTGTTGCGCGAACTGCACGGCAAACGGCTGGCCCGCTATGTCGGCCAGCTGCTGACCGATGCCGGTTGGCCCGGCAAGGATGCCAACCTGCCGCTCTATCTGGTCGGCGGGTCGTGGCGTGCGCTGGCACGTTACGAAATGCTGCTCGCGCGCGACCCGATGCCGGTCCTTTCCGGTCACGTGATGCGCACCGACAGCGCCGCGACGCTGCACCGCCGGCTGCGCAAACTTGGCGTTCGGGAATTGTCGCAGTTGCAGGGCCTGTCGTCGGCGCGCGTGGAAACCATGCCCGACGCGGCAGAGCTGCTCGCCATATTGGCTGAACGGCTTCGCCCCGCCCATATGGTGTTGACCACCAGCGGCCTTCGCGAAGGCTTGCTGTTTCAGGACCTGCCCGATGCGGTGCGCCGGCAGGACCCGCTGATTGTGGCGGCGCAGGCGGAGGCCGGCCGGTTCACTCGCTTTGGCCTCGACGGGGCGGCGCTCGACGCGTGGATCGACCCGTTATTCGGCTCGCAACCCGACCAATTGCGTCGCATCCGGCTGGCGGCCTGTCATCTGTCGGACGTCGCGATGAATGCCAGCCCTGATTTCCGGACGGAACGGGCCGTTGAACTCGGGCTGCATGGGCAATGGCTCGGTGTCACCATCGACGAGCGCAAGTTGCTGGCGCAGGCTTTGTACACCAGCGTTGGCGGGCAGGGTCAATTGCCCGAAACCGCGCATGGCGTGTCGACCCCTGGATCGGTTGACGGCCGGCCGTCGCCAGCGATCGCCTGGGGCCTCGCGATACGGCTGGCACAGCGGCTGTCGGGTGGCACGCAGGCAATTTTGACGCGCACCCGATTGTGCACACGCGATGGCATGCTGGTGTTACAGCTGCCGCATGACGGCGCGCACCTCGCCGGTGAACAAACGGTGCGGCGGCTCGCCCAGCTGGGCGTCGCGCTGGGTCTAAAGCCCCTGGTGGAGCCGATGACCGCCGATGGCGATCAGCCGCAACGCAAAGTCGTTACCACGCCGTCCTGATCCAGCTCCGCGGTCAAGCGGTCAGGCCGGAAATCGAGCGTGACGGCCTCGCCCGGCGCGACCCAACGGATTGTGGCGGCACCGCTGCGGCGCGTGACTTCCTCTCGCACCGTATCGTTGGCGCGCAGGCCGACATAGGTCTGGACCAGCGTCGCGCCACATTCGTCGCCTTCATCGCGCAGTGAAATGGGCTCGCGAATACCGGTCTGGTACCGCTCCCTCTGCTGCCCGGCGCAACCAGCCAACAGGGGAATGCTCAATAGCGCTGCCACCACTCTTGCCTTCATGACGCATCCTCTCCATTGGCGGTCTGGCCGATCCGCGACATGGCGAGGCGACCGTTGGCGACGGCAAAAGCCATCCGCCCTTCGACCAGCTCGAGCGCGTCGTTGCCAAACACTTCAGCCCGCCAACCGTTGAGCAAGGACAGTCCCTCGCGCACACCAGCTGCCAATTGGTCGAGTTCGGCTGAACGGGCGATGAGCCGCGCAGCCACATTCATCTCCCGCGCCCTGATTTTCAGCAGCAACTTCAGCAGGTCGGCAACCAGCGCACCATCCTTGCCTAGGCCGGGGATGCGCGGCGCGGCATCGGGCAATTCGTCACGCGGCAAGGGTTCGGCCGTTTCGAGCGCGGCCATCAATCGCGCGCCAATATCGTTCGATTTCCATGTCGCCGACAGCCCGCGCACCCGCGCGAGGTCGGCCTGTGTGCGGGGCGGATGGGCCGCGAGTTCGGCCAGCGTTTCATCCTTGACGATGCGCCCGCGCGGCAGGTTCTTGGTCCGCGCCTCCTGTTCGCGCCAGGCCGCGATAGCGCGCAGCCGTCCCAGCACGTCGAGCTTGCGGCTCTGAACCTTGACGCGCAGCCATGCGTCGCCGGGCAGCACTTCATAATTGGCCGGGTCGGCCAGGCGCTCCATCTCTTCGTCGAGCCAATGCCCGCGACCCGTATCGCGCAGCTTGTCGAGCATCATCGGGAAAATCTTGGCGAGGTGGGTGACGTCGGCAATCGCATAGTCGATTTGCCGCTTGTCGAGCGGGCGGCGCGACCAGTCGGTAAAGCGGGCACCCTTGTCGAGCGAGACACCGAGCCATGCATCGACGAGGTTGGAGTAACCCAGCTGCTCTGCCTGTGCCAGCGCCATGGCACCAATTTGCGTGTCGAATATGGGGTGGGGCGTCTTGCCTGTCAGGTTAAAGATGATTTCGACGTCCTGACCGCCGGCATGAAACACCTTTAGCACATCGTCATTATCGACCAGCAGGTCGTAAAGCGGCTGCATGTCGAGGCCGGGTGCCTTCGGGTCGATGGCGGCGGCCTCGTTGGAATCAGCGATCTGGATCAGGCAGAGATCGGGCCAGAACGTGTTTTCGCGCATGAACTCTGTGTCGACAGTGACAAAGGGCGCGCTGCTCAGCCGTTCGCAAAGGGCTGCAAGGGGGGCCGAGTCAGTGATCAGATCGTGAATTTTCATACAGAGCCTGCCCCTAACCCGCTTTGGGGGACTGCACCAGTATCGGCTCCCATTTTCTTGCTGACGGGCGCGCTGCCGGGCCGGCCCATTGCGCACACCGCAAAGGCGATGCCGCTACCCAGACATAATTGCCAGGGAAAGGCGATGGCTTTCAGCCCGGCCGGCAACCCCAGCATGTCGACGATATAGGCTTGTTGCAGCAAGGTCGCGCCAAAGCCCGCTACCAACGCCGCGATGACCGACCGGGACGAACCGCGATTGGTGAAAATGGCGGTGGCGTAAACGCCCAACAGCCCCGAATAGGCAAAGGTCATCACCGACAGCACAAAATCGAGCAACGGCGCATCGCTATAGCGTTGCCAGTAATAGCACAGCATTGCCATCAGCAGCAGCGCGAGCGCGAGGATGACAGCCACCAACCGGCCGACCAGCACATAATGGGCAGGGGCCGCTCCACCGCGCCGTTCGCGGTAGGGGCGGTAAAAGTCGCTGACCGCCACCGCCGACATGGAAATCAAGCCGGAGTTGATGGCCGCCGCCGCGATTACGCCAACCGTCACAAGGCCGCGCAGACCCGGCGGGACCGATGACAGGATATAGGCCATGAATATGGTGATTTTTTCGCCAGCAAATTCGCCCGCTAGCGGCGTGGCCGCCCCCATCAGGTCGGGCCGGTCATAGGTGATGTGCAACAGCGAACCGATGGCGAGGAAAATGGCGACCACTGGTATCGCCGCGATGGCCGATACGTACAGCGCCCGCCGTCCTTGTGCAGCGTCGGCGCAGGAAAGGAATCGCTGTGTCGTGTCCTGATCCAACCCAGCATTGCCGATGTTCAGCAGAACGATGCCGGTGACGATGGCGAACAGCGTAAAGGGCTTGGAAAAGTCGAACGAGGTGTCGAGCAGACGTAACTTGTCGGTACCATCGGGTGCGTTGCGCAGCGCGGCCACCATTTCGCCTGTGGACAGGGGGATATTGGTCCACAGCAGGACCAGAACGATCAGCGCCGCCCCGACGTAGAGAATGACCTGCACCAGGTCGCTCCAGACCACCGCGTTCAAACCGCCCGTCAGCGTAAAGACGACCCCGAACACGACCAGCATCGCAGCCGCGACGAACAGGTGGCCGGGGGCGATGTCGAGAAACATGATCATCGACACGGCGATCGCGGCCAGAAACAGCCGCGCCCCGCTGGCGAGGATGCGCCCTACCAGATACATGGCAGCAGCGGCGCTGCGCGCGCGCGCGTCAAAGCGTTGTTCCAACAGTTCATAGACTGTCGTCACGCCCAGTGCGTAATATTTGGGGATCAGCCAGCGCCCGACGATGATCGCGGCGATGACCGCGCCGATGTTGCTCGCCAGATAGCTGTAATTGCCGCGATAGGCATTGTCGGGCACCCCCAGAAAAGTCGCGGCTGACTGCGTCGTGGAAATGACGGATACCGCCACCAGCCAGGTCGGCACATGGTGCCCGGCCAAAAAATATTGTTCGGCGTTGGCGGGTCGGCGACGGCTGGACAGATAGCCGGCCAGCGCCAGTGCCGCGACATAGGCAGCCAGCACCATCCAATCGAGGCTGGTAAATGCCAATTCCATGCTGCCCCCCCGTTATTTTTTCCCGCGATTGCGGTTTTCGCGCCGCTTTGCAAGCGGCCGGCGCGAGCGCGGCGGCGCTTTGTCTTGACAAAACGGGCCGAGGGACGGCTTAGGCGCGGCCATGCATAGTTATCGTACACATCATTGCGGCGCGCTGCGCGCGTCGGACGTTGGCCAGACCATCCGCCTGTCGGGGTGGGTGCATCGCAAGCGCGACCATGGCAATTTGTTGTTCGTCGATGTGCGCGACCATTTCGGATTGACGCAGATTGTCGCCAATATGGGCGAGCCCGGTTTCGACGTGCTTGACAATGCGCGGGTCGAATCGGTCCTGACGATCACCGGTGATGTGGTTGCCCGCTCTGCGGAGACGATCAACGCGAACTTGCCGACGGGTGAGGTGGAGGTGCGCGCGCGCGACGTCGTGGTCCAGTCCGCCGCACAGGAACTGCCCATGCCGGTGGCGGGGGAACAGGAGTATCCGGAGGATATCCGCCTCAAATACCGGTTCCTCGATCTCCGCCGCGAACGTCTGCACAAAAATATCATGCTGCGCTCGGCGGTCATCGCCTCATTGCGCCAGCGCATGACGGCGCAGGGATTTACGGAGTTTCAAACGCCCATCCTGACGGCGTCTTCGCCGGAGGGCGCGCGCGATTTCCTCGTCCCCAGCCGGATGCAGCCGGGCAAATTCTATGCGCTGCCGCAGGCACCACAGATGTTCAAACAATTGCTGATGGTGGCCGGTTTCGATCGCTATTTTCAGATTGCGCCCTGCTTTCGGGACGAGGACGCGCGCGCCGACCGATCCCCTGGCGAATTTTACCAGCTCGATTTTGAAATGAGCTTTGTCACGCAGGATGATGTGTTTGCCGCCATCGAACCGGTGCTGCACGGCGTGTTTGAAGAATTTGCCAACGGCAAGACCGTCACGCCGGCCCCGTTCCCGCGCATCCCCTATCGCGAAGCCATGCTGACCTATGGCAGTGATAAGCCCGATCTCAGAAATCCGCTGCGCATTACTGATGTGTCGGATCATTTCCGGGGGTCCGGTTTTGGCCGGTTCGCTTCGATGGTCGAAGCGGGCGACGTGGTGCGGGCCATCCCGGCGCCGGGCACCGCCGACAAGAGCCGCAAATTTTTCGACGATATGAATGGCTGGGCGCAGGAACAGGGCTTTGCAGGGCTCGGCTATATCACGCAAAAGGGTGGTGAACTGGGCGGCCCCATTGCCAAAAATCATGGGGAAGAGGCGACGCGCAAGCTTATCGCCGACCTCGGCCTGGGCCCCGATGACGGCCTGTTCTTTGCCGCAGGCAAGGAAGCGACGGCGGCAAAGCTCGCCGGTGCAGCCCGCACGCGTATCGCCGAACAGCTCGACCTGATCGAGCAGGGTTGCTTTAAATTTTGCTGGATCGTCGATTTTCCGATGTTCGAGGCCGACGAGGACACCGGCAAGATCGATTTCAGCCACAATCCCTTTTCCATGCCGCAAGGGGAACTGGAGGCGCTGGAGACGATGGACCCGCTCGACATCCTTGCCTGGCAATATGATATTGTCTGCAACGGCATCGAGCTGTCTTCGGGCGCGATCCGAAACCACCGGCCCGACATCATGTACAAGGCGTTCGCAATCGCCGGGTACAGCCAAGCGGATGTGGACCGCGACTTTGCCGGCATGATCAATGCGTTCAAATATGGCGCGCCGCCGCATGGCGGTTCGGCACCGGGTGTCGACCGTATTGTCATGATCCTCGCCGACGAACCCAATATCCGCGAGGTGGTGCTGTTCCCGATGAACCAGAAGGCGGAGGATCTGATGATGAACGCGCCGTCCCAGGTATCGGCCAAGCAGCTCAAGGAACTGGGCATAAAGCTGGCGTGACGCGTCGTCGGACCCCGGTCGAGCATCGCTTTGCCGGTGCCGACGGCAGCCTGTGCTGGTTTGAATGGGGGTCGGCGCGGGCTGATCAATCGTCGGTGGCGCTGCTCCACGCGACCGGGTTTCACGCCCGCTGCTGGGATGCGGTGGTGGATGCATTGCCCGCCGACAGCCACGTCATCGCACTCGATTTGCCGGGCCACGGGCGCAGTTTTGCGCCGGCGACCATGGCAGATTGGGGGCGGACCGCAGCGCTGATTGCCGAATGGGCGGATGCGGTGCTGGAACAGCCCTTTGTTGGCGTCGGTCACAGCATGGGCGGGCATATGCTGCTGCGCGTGGCGGCCATGGCGCCGTCGCGGTTGCGTCACGCGATACTGGTTGACCCGGTGATCATGGACCCGGCCATCTACGCTGCCGCGCCCGACAGCTTTGTCGACCCTGCCGATCATCCGGTCGCGCGCCGCCGCGACGACTGGCCGGATGCCGAGGCGATGATTGCCCATTTTTCCGGTCGCAGCCCCTATTCGCTGTGGAGCCCCGACGTTTTGGCGGATTATTGCCGTTACGGCCTGACGGCAAAAGGGCAGGGGGATGGGTATCGGCTGGCTTGTGCCCCCGCGACCGAGGTGTCGGTTTACACCAGTGCGGCGCGCAACAGCCCGCTGCAATTGCTCGATGCCGTGACATGTCCGGTGACGGTGGTGCGGGCTCGACGGGCGGAGCGTGAATCGATGCTCGATTTTACGAGCAGCCCGACCTGGCCGCAGCTCGCGGACGGGTTGCCGATGGGCGTCGACATGGCGTGGGACGACCTGACCCATTTCATCCCGATGCAGGACCCCGGCCGCCTCGCCGGGCTCATCGCGTCGGTGATGTCGACGGAAAAACAGGGTTAAGGCATTCGCGCGCGCCGGTGGCTGCTGATATATTGTCGGAGCAACTGGAGCTAAGCGACCATGACGATCAGCCTGTCCGATTTTGAATCTGGCAAAAAATATAAGGGCGATTATGCCGCGTCGCTGCTGGCGCTGCAGGCCAGACTGGAACGCGTGCAGGCAGCGCATATCGCGGGCAACGCCGAAACGGTGATCCTGTTCGAAGGGTGGGATGCGGCCGGAAAGGGCGGCATAATCCAGCGGCTATGTGCCGAATGGGACCCGCGCTATTTTCAGGTCTGGCCGATCGCGGCGCCGACGACCGAGGAAAAGGACAGGCATTTCCTGTGGCGGTTCTGGAAGCGATTGCCCGGCAAGCGGGAAATCGCGGTGTTCGACCGCAGCTGGTACGGGCGTGTCGCCGTTGAACGGGTCGAAGGGTTCGCCACCGAACGCGAGTGGCGTCGCGGCTTTGACGAGATCAACGAGTTTGAGGCGCAGCTGGTCGAACATGGCGTCACATTGATCAAATTTTTCGTCCATGTGACGCAGGCGGAACAGGATCGCCGGCTGACGGCGCGGCTCAACGACCCTTGGAAGCGATGGAAGACCGGCGTCGACGATTTTCGCAATCGGGCCAAACGGACCGGATATCTGGAGGCTTATGCCGAGATGTTCGACCGCACCGACACGCGCTGGGCGCCGTGGACCGTCATCGACGGCAACAACAAAAAGGCGGCGCGGATCGCGGTACTCGAACATGTCGCCACGGTGCTGGAGCGGGTGGTTTCGACGACCCCGCCCGCAGCGAACCCGCAGGTGATCGAGCTGGCGCGCGCCGCATTTGGTTATGAGCCGGACGAGGCCGCATCGCCCGACGACGAATGATCAGCCGTCCGGATAGCTAATCGCCAAAACCTCCCACGACTTGCTGCCGCCCGGTAGGGTGACATGCCGGACGTCGCCGACACTGGCGCCGCGCAGCGCGCGGGCCAACGGGCTGTTCCAGCCAATATGACCCGCCCCCGCGTCGCTTTCGTCGTCGCCAACCAACCTCAATGAGCGTTGCCGGTCATCATCGTCGGCGATCGTGACGATAGCCCCGAAAAACACCCGTCCGCGATCCGTCTGGGCCGAAGGGTCGACGATTTTGGCGGCTTTCATCCG
>CAZAWL010000034.1:2956-13074 GCA_964488705.1 uncultured Sphingopyxis sp. | reverse complement strand
AAGCGCTCTGCGCTTCTCACAAAGACGTGAATCAGGCTCCATCCAAAGTCGAGACCATGATTCACGTCCGGGGATGCTTCATCCCCTGACGATCATGGTCTTGCGCCCCCGCCATAGCCCATGACGGCACAATTGCAACCGCCAAAGGGCGAAAAATCCCGGCCTTTGTGCTATTGCGAACTATATGCAGTAATCAGCGTCCGCTCAGGCGGTGAGCGACCCGTGGCCATGCGCCAGCCAGTCGTCGGACAGCATTTCATTAAGGCGGCTGGCGGTCCGTTCAAATTCGAAACTGCCATCGCCCGCGACATACAGATCATCCGGCCGGGCGTCGGCACCCGCCAGCAATTTGACGCGATATTCGTAGAGCGCATCGACCAGCGTCACGAACCGCGCCGCTTCGTTGCGCTTTTCCGGTCCCATGAGCGGTACGCCCACCAGAATGACGGTATGATAGGCCTGGGCGATGGCGAGATAGTCGGCAGCACCGCGTGCTTCCCCGCACAGCCGCTTGAACGAAAATACGGCGACGCCCTTCAGCGACTTGGGGACGTGCAGCGATCGTCCGCCGCCGACATCGAGCGCGGCGGTGGGCACATGCGCCTTGTCCTCCGGCGGATAGTCGGTCAGCCGGAAAAAGGCGTCGGACAGCGCCGCACTCGCCGCATCGCCATTGGGCACATGCCAACGCGCCACCCCGGCCAGGCGGTCCCGGCGGTAATCATGCGGGCCATTCAGCGGCATCACGTCGAGCGCCGATTCAATCAGCGCAATGAACGGCAGGAAATGTTCGCGGTTGAGGCCGTCCTTATAGAGCTCGTGCGGCGGACGATTGCTGGTCGCGACGAGCGTGACCCCGCCTTCGATCAGCGCCGTAAACAGGCGCGACATGATCATGGCGTCGGCGCTATTGTTGACGACCATCTCGTCAAAGCAGAGCAGGCGCTGTTCGCGCGCCATGTCGACCGCCACGGCGATGACCGGGTCACCCTTTTCCGTTTGCCGCGCCGCATGCAGCCGCCGATGCACCTCCGCCATAAAGGCATGGAAATGGACGCGGCGCTTTTCCGCAATGCCGACGCTGTCATGGAACAGGTCCATCAGCATGGTTTTGCCGCGCCCGACCCCGCCCCACATATAGATGCCGCGCGGCGTCGGCGCCTTGCGCGTCATCATGCGCCACAATATCGACCCGCGCGGCGGCACAGCCTCAAGCTCTGCCTGCAGCTGCGACAGGCGCTGCACCGTGGCGAGCTGAATCGCGTCAGGCCGCAATTCGCCTGCCGCAACCAGTGCATCATAGCGCGATCGACTGCTGCTCATCGCACCGCTTCCCAGCGTGCTCCGGCGCAGGCCGGACCGTGGGCGACCAATGCGCCTTGCCAGCCAACGCTCCTGCCGTCGCAGGAGTACATCAGGGCTGGCGGGGGGCTCATCGTGGCGGCGACGCCTTGCGGATCGTCCCGGCATAGCTCGCCACGATATGCGCGTCGCCAGCACCCTGCACCACCATGCCGCGCAGAAAGACGAGACGCCCGGTTTCGCGAACCAGTTCGGTGACCGCATCGAGCGGTTCGTCGACCCGTCCCGCGCCGACAAACTGGGTCGACAGGTCGAGCGTGACCGCCGGGCCGACATTCAGCACACCGAACTGGTGGCTGGAGGCGAACAGCGCAATATCGATCAGCGCCAGCGTGATCGCACCATGCACATTATTGCCGAGGTTGGAGTGCTGGCGCGTCGGGAACATGCGCAATCGTGCGGTCGGGCGCCCGTCCGCCAGTGGCCGTTCGCGCCGCACCTGCAACGGCTCTATCAGCGCGTTAAAGCGGTCGGGTTCCTTCAGGTTCCACGCAATCCAGCCGTCGCCCAGCGGTTGATCGTGAAAATGGTTTTGCACCCGCTGATTGAGATCAGCAATGCCGCGCGTGCTGCCATCCATGCCGCTGCCCCGCCGCGCCGACGGATCAGACGGCCCGTTCGACCATCAATTTTTTGACTTCGGCGATGGCGCGTGCCGGATTGAGGCCTTTGGGACAGGCATTGGCGCAATTCATGATCGTGTGACAGCGGTAGAGCCGGAACGGATCCTCTAGCTCGTCAAGCCGTTCGCCGGTCATCTCATCGCGGCTGTCCGCCAGCCAGCGATAGGCCTGGAGCAGGATTGCGGGGCCAAGGAACTTGTCGCTGTTCCACCAATAGCTGGGACAGCTGGTCGAACAGCAGGCGCACAGGATGCACTCATACATGCCGTCCAGCTTTGCCCGGTCGTCGGGGGATTGCAGCCGTTCCTTGCCCGACGGTGTCGTCGTCTTGGTCTTCAGCCAAGGCTTGATCGACGCATATTGCGCATAGAAATGTGTGAAATCGGGCACCAGGTCCTTGATCACGTCCATGTGCGGCAGCGGCGTGATGGTCACGTCCTTGCCCTTGCAATCTTCAATCGCGGTGGTGCAGGCGAGGCCGTTCTTGCCATTGATGTTCATGGAGCAGGACCCACAAATCCCCTCCCGGCAGGAGCGGCGGAACGTCAGCGTCGGGTCCTGTTCCGACTTCATCTTGATGAGCGCGTCGAGCACCATCGGGCCGCAGGTGTCGAGGTCTACCTCAAATGTGTCCATGCGCGGATTTTTGCCCGAGTCGGGGTCGTAGCGATAAACTTTGAATGTCCGGCTGTTGCTTGCCCCTTCGGCGCGGTGGACGGTGCCGTCCTTGCGCACGCGGCTATTAGCGGGGAGCCTGAATTCAGCCATTTCGCATCCATCCTGTTGCTGCAACGCGTCTGATAGCGCCCTGCCCTATACCCACTTGCCCGACGGCACAAGGCTCATGCCGCAGCTTCCCGTGCGGCCATAATGGCCTCGGCCTGGGCATGGTCGGACGGCTTGTCGACATCAATCGCGGCGACCGGATCACCCATGGGCACCAGCCGTGCGTTCATGCCCAGCCGGCGGCCGGCGCGGGCCAGCGCATCGGCGAGGCCAATGGTGCGCGTGATGGCCCGCAGCGCCAGCGTCAGCCCGAAATGGCGGAACAGCCGCCAAGGACGCTTCCGGTCCTGTTCCGCCTGTGACCAAAACCGCAGCGCGCCAAGCGCGGCGTCGGACTGCAACGCGAACAGGTTCGCGCCTGACCACGCGCCATCGGCGAAGCGCAGCCATGTGCGTCGCGCATCGGGAAATTGCCGCAGCATGGTTGCCCGTTCGACCATCGCGACGGCGAGGTCGCAGCCCTGCGCGTCATCAATGAAAGTCTGCACCATGGCCGGGGTCAGCAGCGGATGGTCGGCGGTGGTGACCAGCAGCGGCCAGCGCACCCCGGCACCGTCAATCGCGACGAGGATGCTGTCGGAAATGCCGGCGCCGCTGACCACATATTCGCCGCCGCCACCGGCATCGACCGCATCCACCAGCGCCGCTTCACTTTGTGCCAGCACGATCACCCGCCCGATCGCGGGAACGGCGTGGACCGTGCGCAGGACGTGCGTCAGCATCGGCACGCCGCGCACGGGCACCAGCGCCTTCCACCGCTGCGCGAAATGCTGTGCCAGCGGGTCGGCACCGGGGCGCTGCCCCGCTAGGATGATGCACGTCCATGCCTGTGTCATGTGCCACCCCCTCGCCGCCCCGCCCCGCAAAATCAAGCGGCGATGCGCTTTGTGCGTGGCACCCCGCCGACTGCACGGCTATAGGCGCTCGCCAATGACAAGCGCGCCCGAACCGACCGCCGCCGCCGATGGCGTGACCAGCCGCCATGTTGCCAAGGGCGTCGGAACGACATTGCTGTCCAGACTGGGCGCGGTCATCGAAATCATTGCCCAGCCGCTTTATGTGCTGATGTTCGGGCTCGCCGGGTTCGGGCTCTATGCGGTGCTGTGGGCGGCGATCAACCTCCTAGAGAATATCTTTGACCTCGGCATGACCAGCGCGATGCAGCGCACGGTGCCGCAGGCCGCCGATGATGCGGAGGCGGCGCAGTGCCTGCGCGCCGCGCTGCTGTGCGGACTGGCCCCGTGCATCGCCGTCGCAGCCATCATCGCCCTTTGCGCCGAACCGATTGCCGCGATGATCAATGTGGCCGATGCGGACCGTGCACTGGTCGTTCCGGCCATCCGCCTGTTTATCTGGGCATTGCCGCTATGGGCCTTTGTCGAAATTGCGACATCGGCACTGCGTGCGCGCCAGCTGTTCGGGCCGGAGATCCGCCTGCGCATAGTTTGGGAACAGATTATCCGCCTGATTCTGTCGCTGGCCATGTTTGCGGCGGGGTTCGGCCTGTGGGGACTGTTTGTCGCGCACATGATATCGCTCACCATCACCGGTGTGCTCACGCTGCGCTTGCTGGCGCGGCATTACCGGCTCGACCTCCTCGCGCACGGCCCGCTCGTCACGCCCGCTTTTGTCGAGACATTCTGGGCCGGCCTGTCCGTGCTCCCTTCCAACATGATTGCCCGGCTGTTCGGCGATGCCCCCGCATTGGCGCTCAACCTCGCCCTGCCCGGCGCGGCTGGGGCCAGCGCCGGCGGCTTGTTCACCATCGCGCGCAAGATATCGAGCGTGGTGCAGCTGGTGCGCACGGCCTTTGTGTATGTGCTCGCACCGCTCGCCTCCTCCGCCGAGCGGGCCGACCGCGCCCAGGTCGCCGACATCTATGCCTATGCGGTGCGGCTGATTTTGGTGATCGCCGTGCCCCTGTCGGTGACGCTGGCGGCCGCCAATGCGCCGCTGCTGCGGCTGTTCAGCCATGAAGCGCTGGTCGCACAGAGCGCATTGGTCATCCTGCTCGTCGCGCGGGCGGCGGAGGCGGTGCTCGGCATCTCGCTCCCCGTGTTACAGGTGGTGGCGGGGTTCCGGCATCAACTGACCGCCAGCCTGGTCGGGCTGGCGCTGGCTGCATTGGCCGCCTGGCCGATGATGGCCGCACTGGGCCCGCTCACCGGCATCACGTTGGCAACCGCAATCGGGCTCGTCGTCACGGCCGCCATTCCGGTGGCGCAACTTTACTGGACCGAGGGGCTGACCCCGCTCGGCGCACCGCTGCTGCGCGCCACCATGTGGACCGGGCTGGTCTCCACAGGCGCGCTGCTGCTGTCATGGCTGTGGTCGCAGCTGCCGGACGAAGCCGCCCTGCCGCTGTGCCTCGTCACGGCGGTGGCGGCGGTGTGGGCCAGCGCGCGCCTTTCCCTCTCGCTGCATGACCGGAAATCACTGGGCAAGACGGGCCGTGCGCTCCGCCTCATTCCTGCCGAAAATCGGCGCTAGAGGCGCGGCCAAATTCCAGACTATCCTGTTTCGGGGCAATCAGACATGTATCAGACCGAGTTGGCTCGCAGCGGCAAAAACCTGTTCTTTATCCGCGGCACATACATCTACATCACCATCGCCGTCGCAACGCTGATCGCGTGGTGCAGCCGCGACCTAGGCCCCTTTGCCGACGCCGGCCATGACCGGCTCTGGTTTTGGCTGTCGCTCGGTGTCGCCAGTGCCGGGGCACTGGTGCGGGTCTTTACCAGCGGCTGGGCGGCACTGGGCACATCGGGGCGCGCCAAGGTCGCCGCCGAAGCGAGCGAGCTCAACACCACCGGCCCGTACAGCCTGGTGCGCAACCCGCTTTATGTCGGCCGTATCCTCAACTTTACCGGCATTGCCATGCTGTCGGGCAGCTGGGTGTTCGGCGCCATCGTCTATCTGATGGCGGTCCTGATCTATGAGCGCATCTCCATCTATGAAGAGGAGTTTCTGCGCGAAAAATTCGGCGCCGCCCATGCCGAATGGGCCAAGGATGTGCCCGCACTGCTGCCGCGCCTGTCGGGTTGGGTCAGCCCCAAATACCCGTTCTGGTGGAAACGCATGATCTGGCGTGAACAGAATAAGCTGTTCCTGCTGGCGACCGCCGTGTTCCTCACCTGGTTCGCGCGGATCGGCTTTGACGTTGCCGCCATTCCGGCCGCGTGCTGGCCGATGGTCTATGCCTTTGGCGCACTCGTGGTCATCCGCTTTGCCATTGGCGGCCTCAAGATGATCGGTTTCTTCAAGGAACTGAGCTGAGGCGTGGGGGGCAAACTGGCTCCCCTCATCGCCGTCGTCGGCAGTGACGGCAGCGGCAAATCCACGCTCGCCGCCGACCTGTTGGCGCATGTGGCGCAGAGCCGGCCGGCCGAATCGGGCTATCTAGGGCTGGGGTCGGGGGAACAGGGGCGGCGCATCGGCCGCTGGCCGCTGATCGGCCCGGCACTCCATCGCTGGCTCGATTCGATCGCCGACCGGTTGCGTGACCCGCATGCGCCCATACCCGGCTGGCTGGCGGCACGTTATGCGCTGCGCAAATCACACAGGCGCAAGGCCAAGTTTGACGCACTGGTCGCGCGCCGCGCCGCGGGCGTCACGATCGTCACCGACCGCTATCCACAAATTGAGGTGCCCGGCCTGCACGACGGACCCATTCTGGCCGGGGTGGCGACCACGCCGGGCCAACGGGCGATGCAGGGAGAGGAACGGGCACTCTATGCGGCGATGGCGGCCTATGTGCCGACGCTCGTCATCCGCCTGTCGGTCGATGTCGATACCGTGATGGCGCGAAAGCCCGACCATGACCGGGCGCTCATCACCCGCAAGGTGGAAACGGTGCCGTTGCTGACCTTTAACGGGGCACCGATGGTCGAACTCGACGCGACGATGGACTATGCGGCGGAATTGACGCTGGCCAAAGCCGCGGTCGATGCCGCACTAGTCGACTGCTAACGCGTCACGGCCCGGGCGAAAGCGACCGAGTCCGCCAGCACCGGCGCATCATCGCGAAACGGCAACGCCACCGGCTTTATCACCCCTTCGTGATCGACCCCCGGGTAGAGGCGCGTTTGGACGAGGTTGCCAGCCTCGATATCGGCAAAGGCGGCTGCGAGTGCGCGCGGGTTTCGCGGACGCACGGTCGTATCCGATTCCCCATGGATCAAAAGGAGGGGCGGCGCATCGGCCCGGACGAAATGGATCGGCTGCGTCTGTTCGAGCGGCCGGACGTCGCCCATGATGGCGTCGGCCCGATCCCCCTGCTTGAACGGAAGAAAGTCATAAGGCCCGGAAAGCCCGATGGCGCCGCGTACGGCCCCGCCGGGCTGGACCATGGTGCCCAGCCAACGCGGGTCGAGTGCCGCCAGCACGGCGATATGCCCGCCGGCACTGTGCCCGGCCAGAACGATGCGCGTCGGGTCACCGCCAAACCGGGCAATGTTCGCCTGTGTCCAGCGCACGGCTGCGGCGGCGTCCTGCATAAAGACCGGCCAATGCCCATCGCGGTCGAGGCGATAGCCGGCGACCACGGTAACAAACCCTTCGCTGGAAAAGGCGCGTCCGGCAAAGCCATAAGTGTCGCGACTGCCCTTAACCCAGCCGCCGCCATGGAAAAACACGATGACCGGTCGCCGATCCCCCTCTGCCATATCGGACGGGCGGAACACATCGACCTGCTGGAACGGCGACGGGCCATAGGGCACCGCTTCGGCCACCATGACACCCGCCGGCCCCGGCCAGACGCGGTCGAGCACATTGAGCAAACCCGGCATCTGCCAGCGCGCGGCATAACCAACACCCAAAGCGAGGGCAGCCGCCAGCAGGAGGAGGAAGAGGATAATGCGAATCATGGCGGGTGCGACCTTGCAGAACGGCGGGTGTGGGACGCAGGGCTTTGCAAAGCCGGGGCGCTGTGGCAACCCGCGCGGTCATGACCATCCGTCTTTTTCATGCCAGCGACCTGCATTTCGGGGCGGAGGACAGAGCGGCACTGAACTGGTTTGCGGACCGCGTGGCGCAGGGCCGGCCCGATGCAGTCATCATCACCGGCGATATCACGATGCGGGCACGGGCGCGCGAATTTGCCGCAGCGGCGCAGTGGCTCGGCACCCTCGCAGCGCCTGTAACCGTCGAAATCGGCAATCACGACATGCCCTATTTCAACCTGTTTGAACGCTTCGCCCGTCCCTATCGCCGTTATGGCCGCATGGAAGCCATGGTCGAAGCGGTGATCGACCTGCCCGGTCTCGCTATCATTCCGCTTCACACCACCGCACCGGCACAGTGGCGGCTCAACTGGTCAAAGGGCGTCGTCAGCCGCAAATGGCTGTCCCGCACGCTTGCCGCCGTCGCGCATGCGCGCAGCGAGGGACGCGAGGTGTTGATCGCCGCACATCATCCGCTGCGCGAAAGCGGCACCCGCGGCACCGCGCTGACACGCGGCGGCAATCGCGCGCTCGCCGCGCTGATCGGCGCGGGCGCCCGCGCCGTGCTGTCGGGGCATGTCCACGACCCGTTCGACCTGACTCACCGCAACGCTGATGGGGAGATACGGATGATCGGGGCGGGGACATTGTCTGAAAGGGTGCGCACGACGCGCCCCAGTTTCAATTTGCTGGAGCTTGACGATCAACAATGGCGCGTCACAGTTGAGGTGATGGCCTGAACGCGACGACCGCGTCGGCAGGGAGAGGAACCGGACGACCAATGCTGACCGCAGGCGACGAATACCCCATCCACCAGACACCGGAGCCGGTCGCGCTCGTCACCGACCGGAATTTTTACGATCGGTTTTTCTTCAACGGCTACGCGCCGGATGGCAGCGCTTTTTTCGCCGCCGCCATGGGGGTGTACCCCGCGCTCGATGTCATCGACGGCGCCTTTTGCGTTTCGGTCGGCGGCAAACAGCATAATCTCAGGGTCTCGGCGCGGCTTGGCGGCGACCGCATGGCCATGCAAATTGGCCCCATCAGCATCAGCGTTGACGTCCCGCTGTCGCTCGTGACGCTGAAGGTGGCAGCCAATGACGGCCCGCTGGCCGCCGAACTGACCTTTACCGGCCGCCATTTCCCGGTCGAAGAACCGCGCTTTACCCGCCGCAACGGCACTAGGCTGTTCATGGACTACACCCGGATGACCCAAAACGGACGCTGGTCGGGCTGGATCAGCGTCGATGGAGAGCGCATCGCCGTCGATCAGCGCTGGTGCGGCACGCGCGACCGCAGCTGGGGCATTCGGCCCGTGGGCAAGCCGGATCCGCAACCCGCGCCGATGGAGCCGCAATTTTTCTGGTTGTGGACGCCGTGCAATTTCGACGCGACGAGCCTGTATTGCCACACCAATGATGACGGCAACGGCCTGCCCTGGAACCGGCGGGCGGTCGTTTGTGCCGATGCGGGCAGCACCGGCGACGGCAGCGATTTCGAGGCGCCGGCCATCGCCTATCAATGGGCACCGGGCGGGCGGCGCATCGCGGCGCTCGGGATCGATTTGGCCCCGGACCATCGCCTGGCGCTGACCCCGTTGCGCGGAATGGGTGGCAACGGTCATTTCTATATGAACGGGCTTGGCTACACTCACCCGCTATGGGGCCATGGCATAGACCACGGCCATTTTGACATGGCATACGACATGATCGACCACGCCGCCGTAGCGGACGGCGACTATGCCAATATGCATATTCAGGCGCTGGCGCAGGCCGAACTGCGCACGCCCGATGCCGTGCACCGCGGCATGGGCGTCATCGAACAGATGTTTATCGGCCCGCACGCCGCGTCGGGGCTGGCCGGATTGTTCGATCCCCACCCATGACCGCCACCTATCCCACGCGACCAGACGCGATGGACCCGGCCTGGCTGGCCCGCGCGCTGGGGCAACCCGCCGACAGCCTCAGCGGATTCGGTTCTCGGCCTGTCGGCACCGGGCAGATGTGCGACAGCTTTCGCCTGACGCTCGACTGGTGTGACGGCGCGGACGTTACCAGACCCGCAACCATCATTGCCAAGTGCCCCAGCCTCGACCCCGCGAGTCGGGCGATTGCCGGGCAGCTCGGCAGCTACCGGCTGGAGGTGGGGTGGTACAGCCGGCTCGCGGCGCGCGTATCGGTTGCCCGCCCGCATTGCCACTTTGCAGCAATTGGCGATGACGGCGTCGAGTTTTTGTTGGTGCTCGCCGATCTCGCCCCAGCGACACAGGGCGACCAACTGGCCGGGGCGGATGCCATCAGCATCGCCGCCGCTGTGGATGAGGCGGTCGCTTTGCACGCCGCCCTTTGGGATTCGCCGGAGCTTGACCGCATCGTGCACCTGGCGGCCCAGGCGGGCGTGCGCTATT
>CAZAWL010000034.1:0-2946 GCA_964488705.1 uncultured Sphingopyxis sp. | reverse complement strand
CCGCCCCATGGTCCGGGCGATGTTCCCGACATTATATGCCGGCTTTCGCGACCGCTATGCCGGCAGGCTGTCCGCCGAGGTGCTCGACCTGGGTCGCAGCATCGTCGACCGGCTTGACCATTATCTGGAACGTCGGCCCGCGGCGCGCACGCTGACCCACGGCGATTTTCGCATCGACAATCTCCTCTTTACGCCGGACGGGGCGCAATGCTGGGTGGTCGACTGGCAAACGCTGGGGATCGGCAGCGGAGCAACCGACATCGCCTATCTGGTGGGCACCAGCGTTGCCGACGCCGCGACGCGCCGTCTGACCGACGCGGCCATGTTTGAACGCTGGACGGCAGGCCTTGGAGAGCGCGGATTGACGGTCGACCATGATGCGCTGTGGGACGATTATCGGATCGGCGCGCTTAGCGGCTATTTCATGGCGGTTTTCGCGTCGATGAGCGTCGAACGGACCGAACGGGGCGACGCGATGTTCGCGGTGATGGCAGAACGGCCGGCGCGCCAGGCGATCGATCTGGACAGCTTGGCATTGCTGTAATCGCCGGCCTTGCCAGCGCGGCCAGATGCACCATATTCTTAGCCGATGCTCGCGCCCCCCAAATCCCAACTTGAGTCGTCGCATGTCGCGATCGCCCGCCCGCTGGCCATTATGCGCTGGTTGCTGTTTGTCGCGGCCTTTGTCGTCGTCATGGTGATTGTCGGCGGTATCACCCGCCTGACCGAATCGGGATTGTCCATTACCCAGTGGAACCCGATCACCGGGGCGCTGCCGCCGCTCAACGATGCGGCCTGGCAACGCGAGTTTGCGCTGTATCAGGCCACTACGGAGTATCAGACGGTCAATCGCGGCATGTCGATGGCCGATTTTCAGACCATTTATTTTTGGGAATGGTTCCACCGGTTCCTCGCCCGCATGGTCGGCGTTGTCTATGCCCTGCCCCTGCTCTGGTTTGCATGGAAACGGGCTATTCCGGCGGGGTTCGGCACCCGATTGACGCTGTTGCTGATGCTCGGCGGGCTGCAGGGCGTGGTCGGGTGGTGGATGGTTGCGTCCGGGCTGGTCGGCCGCACCGACGTGTCGCATTACCGGCTGGCGGTGCACCTCAACCTCGCCCTACTTATCCTCGGGCTGCTGGTGTGGACCGCACGCGACATGTGGCTGCATGCGCAGGCACGGCTTGCGGCGGCCACCAAAGCGCGGCTGCGCTGGCCCGTTGCGCTGGTGTTCTTTCTACTTGCCGTACAACTGGTCTGGGGTGCCTTTACGGCCGGTCTCAACGCCGGTTTTGCCTTTGCCAGCTGGCCGTTGATGGGTGACGAGATTTTCCCGGCCGCCACGCCATGGACGCTTCCCATAATCGCCAACCTGATCGACAACCCGATCGTCGTCCAGTTCATCCATCGCTGGTGGGCCTTTGTCGCCGGTGCAGCATTGTTGTGGCTGGCGCTGCGCTGCATCCGCATCGGCGCAAAGGGGCCTGGCATGATCCTGGCGGGACTGGTCGTCCTGCAGATTGCGCTCGGCATCGCTACGCTGCTCAGCGGCGTCGCCATCAGCCTGGGCGTTGCGCATCAGGCGGTCGGCGCCCTGCTCGTCGCTGCGGCGGCATGGTGCGGCCATAGCCTGTGCCAGACCGCCGACGATACGGGCACGGCTGCCCCATCGGCCCGATGATGGGCATCGCCGACCTGTCGTCGGTTGCCGCCTTTGCCGCCGCCCTGACAATCCACGCCGATGCACCGGCCACCCTCGTCAGCCTGAACCCGTCAATTGGCGCGCCGATGATGTTGACCATCAGTGACGACCGGGTCGTCGCAAGCGATGGCACGCGCGCCACTTTTGTCATCCGCCATCATTTGACGTTTGATCGCCTCGATGCCGGCGTTTGGCTGGCCATAATCGAACAGCGCAGCGTCGCATGCACCGGTCCCGAGCGCGTCTGTCGCGCATTTGAGGCGGCACTCGCGCCAATGACCGGCCTGCGGCGCCGCTTTGCCGTTCAGGCCGACGGCCACGTGACGCCGTTGAGCGACACCGATCTCAACGTCGATGGCGCGGCCGGCCAGCCGGGTGCCAATATTGCTATCGTTCTGGCCGAACTGGAGCGTGTCAACCCCGGCGCCGTGGTCGCGGCCGAGTTGACCGAGGCGCTGCGTTTTGTGGGGACTTGCGTACCGGGAGCAGGCGCTGCCGGCCGCAACCCGTTGACGGTAAGCGAAACGACTGCCCTGCCGACCGCCGCTGCGGGCCGTGCCATGCTGCGGACCAGCGACGCCATGATCGACCCGCACACCGGGCTGGTTATTGAATCCCGCGTTGAAACCAGGCTCGCCGAAGCGCCCGCTGGAACCGCCAATATCGGGTTGCGGCTATGGGCGCTGCGGCCGCTGGTGACAGCACAATAGCCTCGCACAAATTCGATACGGTACTATAATACCCGTCAACAAAGCCGCACTATGCTTGACTTTGAGCATGGCATTGGCCAATGGCGCTGCGCTTGGCGGGTGATGCAAACCCGCCTCTGCCCCGAATCATCCGTCCCCTGGCGAAGCATCGCTAAGTTGGCGTCCGTGACAAAGGGCGACTTTGACAACTCTTGAAACAGGAGCATGCCGGTGAAGGCGCTCAGCAGAACGACACAGTCGGCCACCCCGGCCACGGTCGAGAAGAAATGGGTCCTGATCGACGCCGACGGCCTCGTCGTCGGGCGCGTTGCGACCATCGTTGCCAACATCCTTCGCGGCAAGCACAAGCCCAGCTTTACGCCGCACATCGACTGTGGCGATCACGTCGTCATCATCAACGCCGAGAAGGTCCGCTTCACCGGCAACAAGATGACCGACAAGGTCTATTACAAGCACACCGGCTATGCGGGCGGCATCAACGAAACCACCCCGGCAAAGGTGCTTGGCGGCCGTTTCCCCGAACGCGTGCTTGAA
>CAZAWL010000033.1:0-13158 GCA_964488705.1 uncultured Sphingopyxis sp. | reverse complement strand
TCGCCGCCTACGGCGAAGTATTGTTTCCCGTTATCGACAATTTCGAAGTCACGGCCGCGGTGCGGCTGGACGATTATACCGGGTTTGGCACGACCATTAATCCAAAGATTTCGGCCCGCTTTCGACCAGTGGATTGGCTGACGTTCCGCGGGTCCTATAACACCGGCTTTCGCGTCGCCAATTTCAACCAGATATTCAACGGCACGACAGTGACGCCCAACCCCGGCAACACATTGGTTGACCCGACGACCTGCCCGATGGGGACGGTCAACCCGTCGGTTCCCGGGTGCGCCGCGATCACGCCCGACACGGTGCGCGGCGGCAACGTCAACCTGTCGCCGGAAACATCCGAACAATATAGTATCGGCCTGGTGTTCGAACCGTCAAACCAGTTCAGCGCCTCTGTCGATTTCTGGTCGATCGCGGTGGACGATGTCATCGGCACGCTGACCATCCAGCAATTGCTGGCGAACATTGCCGACTTCCCCGACCGGGTCATCCGTACGAACGGCATCATCACCCTGCTCGACCTGCGCAACGACAATATCGGGTCGCGGCGCACGGAAGGGATAGAGGTGGCCATGCGCGGGCGCTTTGACGCATTGGGTGGCCGGGTGACGCTGGCCATGGATGGCACCTATCTGGTCCGCAAGCGGGAACGGTTCCTGCCGTCGGCGCCCTTTGGACCGAGCCTGATCGGGCAGTTCACCTTTGCCGGGGACTTGGGTCTGCGGTGGAAACATAGCGCATCCGCCACCTGGACCAATGATGACTGGACCGTGTCGCTGTCGCAGCTGTTCCGCAACGGCTATCGCAACCAGCAATTGCCGGGCGTCGCCAATGGCTCAGTCAATCCGCCCAACGACGTGCTGCGCGTCAGCAATTACATCATTTACAACCTGTCGGTCGGCTACCGGTTGAATGATGCGATTACGTTGACCGGCGGTGTCCGCAACATATTCGACACCGACCCGCCCTTTGCCGTCACCTATGACAGCAACACCGGCGCGGGCAGCTCTTGGGAACCGCGCGTCGCCGACCCGCGCGGGCGCAGCTTTACGCTGCAGGCACGGGTTCGCTTCTGACCCCAGCCAGCACGGCAGCATAACAAAGGGCCGGAGGATTGCTCCCCCGGCCCTTTATTGCGTTGACGCTGTGGCTTATGCGCCGAGTTCGGCCATATCGACCTTGAGGCCGGGGCCCATCGTCGATGACAGGCTGATCTTGCGCAGATACTTGCCCTTGGCACCAGCCGGCTTTGCCTTGACGATGGCGTCGACAAAGGCGTCGAAATTCTTGCGCAGGTCGGCGTCGGCAAAGCTGGTCTTGCCGAGGCCGGCGTGGATGATCCCCGCCTTTTCGACGCGGAACTCGATCTGCCCGCCCTTGGCGGCCTTGACCGCTTCGGCGACGTTCGGCGTAACCGTGCCCAGTTTCGGGTTCGGCATCAGACCCTTGGGGCCCAGCACCTTACCAAGGCGGCCAACAATACCCATCATGTCCGGCGTCGCAATGACGCGGCCATAATCCATGTTGCCGGCCTGCATATCTTCCATCAGGTCCTCGGCGCCGACCTTGTCCGCACCCGCCTTGAGCGCTTCTTCGGCCTTGTCGCCACGCGCGAACACGGCGACCTTGACGTCCTTGCCGGTACCGGCGGGCAGGGTGACGACCCCGCGCACCATCTGGTCGGCATGACGCGGGTCGACGCCCAGGTTCATCGCGATTTCGATGGTTTCGGCGAACTTTTTGGACGACGCGCCCTTCAGCGCGGCGATGGCTTCGTCAATCGCGTAGATTTTGTCGCGGTCGAACTGGCTGGCGAGTGCCTTTGCCTTTTTTGTCTGTTTTGCCATGAGCTCAGCCCTCCGTCACTTCGAGGCCCATCGAGCGGGCGCTGCCTTCGATGATCTTGGTCGCCTGTTCGATCGAGTTGGCGTTGAGATCCTTCATCTTCACTTCGGCGATTTCCGCGAGCTTGGAACGCGCGATCTTGCCGGCGCTGACCTTGCCCGGTTCCTTGGAGCCGGACTTCAGGTTTGCGGCCTTCTTGATGAGGAAGGATGCGGGCGGCGTCTTGGTTTCAAAGCTGAAACTACGGTCGGCATAGACGGTGATGATCGTCGGAATCGGCATGCCCTTTTCCAGGCTGTCGGTTGCCGCGTTGAACGCCTTGCAAAATTCCATGATGTTGACGCCGCGCTGACCCAGTGCCGGACCAATTGGCGGCGACGGGTTGGCAGCACCGGCGGGTACTTGCAGCTTGATATAGCCGGTAATCTTCTTGGCCATGACGGCCTCCTTTTCTCTCTGTCGCCGCGGATCGTGATCAGCGGCTCAAGTTAAGCGGTCAAACGCCCCGGACTGGGTCCCGGGCTCCCGCACGGACGATCTGGCCAAAGCCGGATCGAGCGGCGCCGCTAGCGCCATTTGCCGGAAAAATAAAGCCCCTAAGGCTTATTTCATCCGTTCAACCTGATCGAACTCCAGCTCGACCGGTGTGGCTCGGCCAAAGATGGATACCGAAACCTTGACCCGGCTGCGGTCGAAATCCAGCTCTTCGACGATGCCGTTAAAGCTCGCGAACGGCCCTTCGAGCACCTTGACCTGATCGCCGATTTCATAATCGATACGGATTTCCTGCTTGGGCCGGGCGGCCGCTTCGTCCTTGATGTTGAGCATGCGCAGCGCTTCGGATTCGCGAATCGCCTGGGGCTTGCCCGACACGCCCAAAAAGCCGGTCACCTTGGGCGTATTGCGGATGAGGTGATAAACATCATCGGTCATCGTCAGCTTGGCCAGGACATAACCGGCCATGGAGGTGCGTTCGGTTTGCACCTTTTTGCCACGCTTGACCTCGTTCACCGTTTCGGTCGGCACTTCGATCTGTTCGACGAGCGGCGACAGGCCCATGCGTTCGGCCTCCACCAAAATTGCGTCACGCACCTTGTTTTCGAAGCCGGAATAGGCGTGGATGATGTACCAACGCGACATAAGACCTTGTAATCCCTATTGAAGATCGAGAGCGGAGCCGCGTACCATCAATTGGCGAGCGACAGCAACCAATTGACGAGAAAGCGAAAGATGCCGTCCACGCCCAGAAAGAAAATGGCGAGGATGGTGGTCATGATCAACACCATGATGGCGGTGACCATCGTTTCCCGCGGGGTGGGCCAAACAATCTTGTTGCCTTCGGCGCGTACTTCGCGAACGAATTTGCCGGGACTGAATTTTGCCATCTTCGACTTCCTGTGCAGCGGGTCCGGTGCAGGCCATCTTGCCCCACCTGCCCAACCTGATTGCCATATGGGTTGTCGCCAACCCGAATCCACCCCTAAACTCAACGCGTTTTAGCGCGTGCCCAAACAGCAATACTCCGCCCGCCCCATCCCCCGCCATGCGGTCAGATATGGGTGCGGTCGGCTGGACTGTCCGAAAACCTGTGCGCCGCCCTCTAGCGGTCGCACCTGTCATTGGCAAGGCTGGCAGGGGCAGAGGGACTCGAACCCACGACCCTCGGTTTTGGAGACCGATGCTCTACCAACTGAGCTATACCCCTGCATGTGGGCCTGCCTCGCCGGACAGCGGCCTTTAACGATGCCGTGGCGAGAGGGCAAGCATGTCATTGCCCCGTCTGCCACCAATGGCCAAAGGTCAGGCCGGCTTTAATATCTCCATCGCCATGGCTGTCATCGCTTCGGTCGCGGTGGAAATGACGCGTTCGGCGTCGGGTGCCCACAAAGCGCTGTGCAGCGACGGCAGCGCAGTGCCATTGGCACGCGCCGCGTCAAATTCCGCCTGTGGCGTCCCGCCGACCCAGAAAATCATGCTCTGGATGCTGTTGTCGGCGCGATAATATTGGCTGAAATCTTCGCCACCCATCGATGGCGGCACCTGCACGACGCGGTCGGTGCCAAAACGCGATTGCAGAAATGATGCCATCCGCCCGGTGAAGTCCGGCGAGTTGTACGTGGCGGGCGTATATTCCCGCTCCTCGACGCTGACCACCGGCATGCGGTCGTCGGGCACGCCGGCGGCGATGGCCTCGCCGCGGGCAATGCGTTCGATACCGCGCAGCAACATGTTGCGTGTGGCGTCGCTGTAACTGCGCACGGTCAGTTGCAACCGCGCCTCGTCACTGATGATATTGTGCTTTGTCCCCGCGTGAAAGCTGCCGACCGTGACCACGGCGGCGTCCTGCGGGTCGACTTCGCGGCTGACCAGTGTTTGCAGCGCAGTCACAATGCGGCTGGCCAGCACCACCGGGTCGCGCGTGGTGTGCGGATAGGCCCCATGGCCGCCGACCCCGCGCACCTGGATGTCGACACTGTCGACATTGGCGAGCGCAAAGCCCGGCGTAAAGCCGATCATCCCGGCCGGAAATGCCGCAGCGTCGTGAAAAGCGAGCGCATGGGTGGGTTTCGGGAACCGGCTGAACAGGCCATCGGCCAGCATAGCGCGCGCGCCGCCGCCCCTTTCTTCGGCAGGTTGGCCGATCATCACCAGCGTGCCGGACCAGTTGCTGCGGTTGGCCACCATCGCCCGCGCGGTCCCAATCCAGGCCGTCATGTGCGTGTCATGGCCGCAGGCATGCATGACCCCGGTTTCGACACCCGTTTCGGTGGTGACGCGGACCCGGCTGGCAAAGGGCAGGCCCGTCGCCTCGGTCACCGGCAGACCATCCATATCGGCGCGGATCATCAGCACCGGCCCCGGACCATTGCGCAGCACGGCCACGACGCCGTGACCGCCAACATCGGTTGTCACGTCGAACCCGAGCCGGCGCGCCTCATTCGCGAGCCGGGCCGCCGACTGCACTTCCATATAGGACAGTTCGGGGTTGGCGTGCATTTCGCGGTACAATTCCATCAGCGACGGCATGTCGGCGCGCACTTGCGCCGACAGATCCTGTGCAGCCGACGGAGTGGCGCATGTGGCGAGCAACATTGCCATCAACATTTTACGAGTATGCGCCACGACCTTCTCTCCCCTTGCCTTCACTTGTTGCGGCCGAGTGTGCAGCGCGGGGGATGGGATGGCAAGTGCGGCGCGCCCTGACCCCATGTCAAAAGACGCCGAGTGCCATGCCATTCGCCACCAATTGGCCCAGGTCATGTGCGGCGGCGCGATCCGCCGGGCTGATGGTCTTGGGTGCCCAAATCTGCTGCGCGCTGTCGGCACCGGTGCGGACGATCAGCGGGTCGGCCACCAGCCGCAACCGCCACCCGTTCACAATCCGTTGCCACTGCCGGACCGCGCCGGTTCCGTCGGTTCCCGCGGCGATTACGATGGCACAGGGGCGGCCATTGACCCGGTCGATGAGGTCGTAATAGCAGCGGTCCACCATTTCCTTCATCATGCCTGACATCGAACCGAGATTTTCGGGGCAGACGAAAATATGGGCGTCGGCTGCCAATAGCTGATCGGTCGTTACGGCATCGGCCGTGACGCAGACCGACTTTATGGCGGATTCGCTGCCGGCGCCGGCGTGAATGGCCCGCGCCAGCTGCTCGGCGGTTCCGGTGCGGCTGTGCCAGACGATGAGCAGGGTCCGCACCGCCCTATCGCTCTGCCACCATGCGCAATCGGGCCATGTCATGGATGACGATGGCGCCATATTGCGGCGTGACAATGCCCGCGGCGGTCAGCGCCCGGACATGGCCGTTGACCGATTTGCGCGACAAACCGCAAAGGTCGGCGAGGTCGCTTTGACGGATGTGCACGGTGCCGTCCTGCGCCATTTGCTTTAGCCGGGCAGCGATGCGTTGCGGCGGTGGCAACAGCAATATGGCAACGCTCGCCAGCAACGTATCAACCTGTTGATGCAGCGCTGCAATAAGGGCGCGCCACATCGCCGGTTCGGTCGCTGCGATGCGCTCAATCGCCCGGTCCGACAATATCAATGCCGTCGTCGGGCCGATGGCGCGCGCCGAAACGATCCGCGCCTGCGCCCCGCCAGCGCGGGTACGCCCGAACATGGTGCGCGCCGGTGCAACGGCGATCAGGACATCGCGGTCGTCGCCGACCGGCAGTTCCAGCCGCAGCGCGCCGTCGAGTACCAGCCAAAGGCCGGTATTTTCATCGCCCTGCAGATAGGCTGTTTGACCGGCGGCGAGCGTCACCGTGCGGCCATGCACGATGACACTGTGCTGTATCGCCTCGTTCAGTCCGGCGAACCAGTCATTGGCGTCCAATTGTTCAGGGGATTGGTGGGCAACGGTCATGCCACAACATAACGAAAGTGACATTTGCTGTCGATGGACCGGGTTAGCTAGTCTGGTGGATACGCAGTTCGCTATGTTGCTCGGTCCAGCGTGGGAGGTGCCAGATGAAAATAACCGCATTGTCCGAACATGTCGGTGTCGAAGTGACCGATATTGCCATGGCGTCGCTCGATGATGGCGAGTTGGGCGCGATCAAGGCAGCGGTTGCCGACCACGGCGTCGCATTATTGCGCGACCAGCAGCTGACGCCGGAACAGCATATTGCCTTTGCAAAGCGCTGGGGCGGCATCGACGTCAATAATTATTTCCCGGCCAATGGCGGCTATCCCGAAATTGCGGAGGTCCGCAAGGCCGAGAGCCAGCGGGCGAATATCGGTGGCGGTTGGCACACCGACCATAGTTACGACCAGGTGCCGGCCATGGGGTCCATCCTCGTGGCGCGGGAATTGCCGTCAAGCGGCGGCGACACGCTCTTTGCCTCGATGGGCGCCGCCTATGACAGCCTGTCCGACGGATTGAAGGCAACGTTGGCCGGGTTGCGGGCGGTGCACAGCGCCGACCATATCTATGGCCCCGAGGGCGTGTATTCCGCCACTGATCAGGCCGACGATTTGAAGGGCAGGGAGCTGAAGACGCATGCCGTGCACCCGGCCGTTATCCGGCACCCGGTCACGGGTCGTCGGCTGCTGTACGTCAATCCGGCGTTTACGCTCCACTTCGAAGGTTGGACCCGGGCGGAGAGTATGCCACTACTCAGCTATCTCTATGACGTGGCCATGCGGCCGGAGTTTCAGTGCCGCCTGGTCTGGCAGGCTGGCTCGGTCGCGATCTGGGACAACCGTTCGACATGGCATTTCGCGGTGAATGACTATCATGGCCAACGTCGCGTGATGCACCGCATCACATTGTCAGGCGAACCGATCAGCGGCTGAGCGCGCCGCGCCGTCAATAAGGGAGAGGGGCAATGGCAGGGAAGTTTAACGGCACGTCGCTGACGCTAGCGGCATTGTTGAGCATCGCTGGTGCGTCGCCGTCACTGGCACAGAACCCGGCGAGCGTAGCGACCCGGGCGGCGCAGGCGGAAGCTCTGGCGGCGGCGGCGAGTGATGCGGCCGCCGAAGCGGCAGAGGACGCCGCGGCACGTCGCGGTTTCATTGCCGCCATCCCTGACGGCCTCATCAGCGATGCGAGTGGCGCGGTCGTGTGGGACTGGCGCCCCTTTGCCTTTCTGTCCGCCGAGACAGCCCCGGATACGGTCAACCCGCGGCTTTGGCGACAGGCGAGGCGCAACGCGGTCCATGGCCTGTTCGAGGTTGTGCCGGGGTCCATCTGGCAGGTCAGAGGCTATGACATTTCGGTCATGACCATCATTCGCGGTGAAACGGGCTGGATCGTCGTTGACCCGCTGACCACCGAACAAGCCGCCGCCGCTGCCATGTCGCTGGTGCGACAACATCTGGGAGACCGGCCGGTCCGCGCCGTCATCTTCAGTCACAGCCATGCCGACCATTTTGGTGGCGTCGGCGGAATCGTCAGCCGGGCTGACGTGGCGCGCGGTGGCATAGAGGTTATTGCCCCCCACGGCTTTGTCGAGGAGGCGGTGAGCGAAAATGTGCTCGCCGGACCGGCAATGAACAACCGCGCCGCCTATATGTTCGGCACCGGATTGGCGGCTGGACCCATGGGTCAGGTCGATACGGGGCTCGGGCCGCGCATTGCGGGGGGCACCATCGGTTTTGTGTCGCCCAATGTCATCATCAGCAGCGCTGGCGAAACGCGGACCGTCGATGGCGTCGAGCTACAGTTTCTGGACGCTGCCAATACCGAGGCGCCCGCGGAACTCGTCTTCTACATCCCGCGTGACCGCGCGATCCACACCACCGAAGTGGTCACAAAGACGCTGCACAATTTCCTGACTTTGCGCGGCGCGCTTGTCCGTGACGCACTGCGCTGGTCGCAGATCATCGACCGCATGCATCAACGCTGGGGTGACGAGGCAGAGGTTCAGCTGGCTTCGCATGGCTGGCCGACCTTTGGCGGGGACGCGGTACGCGCCATGTTGAGCGGCCAGCGCGACCAGTACCGTTTCATTCACGACCGCACGCTGAATGCCGCCAACAACGGTGCAACCATACAGGAACTGCCCGACATCGTCGAAGGTGCCGAGGGCCTGACGATCGACCCCACAGTGCGCGGTTACTATGGGACGGTGAACCACAATTCAAAGGCAGTTTATCAGCGTTATTTCGGCTGGTGGGACGGGGTACCCGCCAATTTCGACCCACTGCCGCCTGCCGAGTCGGCGCGTGGCTATGTCGAATTGGCCGGCGGGCCGGTCGCCATGCTGGCGGCAGCGCGCGCGGCGCAGGATGCGGGCAATCACCGCTGGGCTGCGCAGCTGTTCAACCACCTCGTCTTTGCACAGCCCGACAATGCTGCGGCGCGTGCGGGCTTGGCGGATGCCTATGAACAGTTGGGCTATCAGGCCGAATCCGGTGCCTGGCGGAACTATTATCTGGCGGCAGCCGCGCGGCTACGCGGTGTCGTCCCCCAAAGCAGCCTGTTTCGGCAACAGTCGGCGGATTTTGTCGCCGCCATTCCGACGCTGGACCTGTTCAATGCGCTGGCGACGAGGCTTACGGTCACCGCCCCCGTAGCAGAGGCCCGGCGGTTCCGCTTTATCTTTACCGATAGCGGAGAGGTCGTGACGGTGGAGCAACGCGGCATCATCGAAATCCCGCGAATCGGCCCGTCCGACGCTGCCGCACTGGCAGAAGTGCGCATGACCCGCGCAGCGTTTGGCGCGTTGCTCGGCGGACAAGCGCGCATGGCGGATATGGTCGCATCGGGGCAGATTGCCCTGTCGGGCGACGTCGCGGCATTGCAGGGCTGGCTGGCGGCGCACAGGCCGCCGACGCCCGATTTTCCGATCGTAACGCCCTGACACCCGGGGCGTGACTGCGCCCCCTTGTGCGCCGGTCAGCGCGGGCTAAACAGGGCGAATGAACGATAGCTCCGACCCGGGCGGGCTCCGCCCCCTCGAACCTGCCTACCGCACCTTGTTGCGGCTGCAGGCGCTGATGACACTGGTGCCCGTCGCCATCGCGGCGACGCTGGTCGACCAGCTGGTGCTGGCGGCCAACGACCTGCCATGGGGTTTCCTGACCGTCGCGGGGTGGCTGTTGGCCATCATTGTGCCGGTCATGCTGCCGGCCCGGCAGTATCGGCACCTGGGCTATGCGATGACCGACGACAGCCTGCGGGTGGTGCGCGGCTATATGTTCCACACCGACACGGTGGTGCCGTTCGTGCGTGTGCAGCATATCGATGTTGGCCAGGGGCCGCTCGAACGGTGGCTCAAGGTTGCGCATGTCGTTGTCCATACCGCCGGCACCCACAACAGCACGGTCACGCTGCCCGGCCTGTTGCAGGCCGATGCGGTCGCCATTCGCGAGACCATACGCCAATCGATCGAAACGGATTTTGCATGACGGACGATGCGGCATCGCTGCCGCTGCACCGTATGCAACGGCTCCATCCTGCGACATTGCTGCTCGCCGTGGTTCGGGTCGGCCCGCGCATGGTCAATTTTGCGCCGGCGCTGATCGCGCTCGGCGTCACCGGTCGCTGGACCTATATCGTCCCGGCATTGTTGCTGTTTCTCGCCATCTCCATCCTGTTCGCATGGCTGGCATGGTCCCGTTTTCAGTGGCAGGTCGGCGACGCCGCCATTGCCATAAAGAGCGGCGTTTTCAGCCGCAATGATCGAACCTTGCCCTTTGACCGCATTCAGGATGTGGCGATCGAACAACGCTTGCTCCAGCGTTTATTGGGTATCGCCACGGTGCGCTTTGAAACGGGTTCGGCGGCGGAAAAAAAGGATGACGGGACGCTCGATTCAATCGGGGTGGATCAGGCGCACGCGCTGCGCACCTACATTCGCGACCATCGTCAACCGTCCGCCGCGGCGGCGGTGCCTGCGGTTGATGCTGCAGCGGACGGCGCGCCACCCGTCGGACAAGCGGTGGACCGGCCGATTTTCGCGATGTCGCCGGCCCGGGTGGTTCAGGCGGGGCTGTTCAATTTTTCTCTCGCTGTTGTCGGGGTTCTTTTTGGTATTCTTCAGACATTTGACAATGTCCTGCCCATAAAGCCGTTCAGTTTCGATTTTTGGCGCGAGTTTGCCCGTGGCACCGCGCTGGAGGATTGGGTGCTGGCGCATCGCTGGCTGGCCGTGGCCAGCGGCCTGGTGACGTTGATCATCCTCGGCCTGGTGACCGGCGTCGTCCGCAGCGTCCTTCGCGACTGGAATTTCCGGCTCAGCCGCGCCCCGCGCGGGTTGCGCCGGACGCGGGGATTGACCACGCGCACCGACGTCACCCTGCCGCTGGCGCGGGTACAGGCGGCCCTTCTGCTGACGGGACCGGTCCGTCGCTGGTTCGGCTGGTACGATCTGCGCCTCCAAAGCCTCGCCAACGATGGCAAGAATGAGAGCGACCATAGTGTCGCGCCTTTTGCGCAGCTGACAGAGGTGGACACCGTTCTGGAAGAGATTCAGCTCGACCGGCTCGACTTTGAAGAAGGCGCGGCCAAGGGCAACCCGCATTGGCGGCGGAGCCTGCCTGTCACGATGTTCGGCATCCCGCTATTGTTGCTGCTCATCGGGGTGGCCCAGTATCTCGTGCTCAACGTCGTTCAGCCCGACTTGGTCTGGCTGTGCCGGTTTGTCTTTGCCAGTGCGCCGTTCATGCTGTTGCTCGGCTGGCTCGATTGGCGGAACCGGCGCTGGCATTTTGACGGTCGGCTGCTGCACGTCACGAGCGGTTTCTTGAACCGCAAGCACATCATTCTGCCGGCCCGCAACGTGCAAAGCGCTGATCTGAAGATTGGCCCGATCATGCGGCGGCTGGACGGCGCGTCGCTCCATTTCGGCGTGCCGGGCGGCAAGGCGGAACAGCACCGCATCACCTCCATCGCGGCGCGTGATGCCGCGGCGCTACGCGACGCCATTTTGGCGGTTCGATGAGCACGAACGTTACTGATGGCCCCATCGCCGCGGCGTGCGGCGTTACCAGTTCCATGTCGGGTCAGGCGTGGCGCTGGCGTTCGCCGGCCGCGGGCATGCCGGCGGATGCAGCCGATGATCTGCTGTCGCAAATATTGCTGACGCGCGGGGCCGAACCGGATCGGTTGGCCGACTATGCGCGGCCATCGCTGCGCGCCTTTATGCCCGACCCGTCCGCGTTTAACGACATGGACCGCGCCGTGGACCGCATCATTGCCGGCGTCCGGGCGCAGGAATCGATCGTGATCTATGGCGACTATGATGTCGATGGCGCGACGTCGGCGGCGCTGCTCGTTCGGGTCTTGCGCGCTATCGGCGTCGATGCACAAACCTATATTCCCGACCGGCTGCTCGAAGGATACGGCCCGTCGGCGGACGCGCTCGTGGCGCTAAAGGGCGCCGGGGCGGACCTCGTCATCACGGTCGACTGCGGGGCGCAGGCCTTTGAAGCGATTGGCGCAGCGCGCGATGCCGGGCTGGATGTGGTGGTGGTCGACCATCATCAATGCACCACCACCCTCCCGGCAGCGTTCGCGCTGGTCAACCCCAATCGCCTCGACGAAGGCGAAATCGGGCGGCGGCACGGGCATCTGGCTGCCGTCGGCATGGCGTTCCTGCTCGCCGCCGGGCTGGTCCGGCGGCTGCGCGCAATGGACTGGTTCGCTGACCGGCCAGAGCCGGACCTGATGGCGCTGCTCGACCTCGTCGCCCTCGGCACCGTCGCCGATGTCGCAAAGTTGCAGGGCCTCAACCGGGCTTTCGTCGCGCAGGGGCTAAAGGTCATGGCGCGGCGCAACAATATCGGCATGGCCGCGCTCACCGACGTCGCCCAGCTCAAGCGCGCGCCCTTGGCGCACGACCTTGGCTTTGCGCTGGGGCCGCGCATCAATGCCGGTGGCCGGGTCGGGCAATCCGACCTCGGCGTGCGCTTGCTCACTACTGACGACCCGGCAGAGGCGCGGGAAATCGCCGCCATACTCGACCAG
Organism: uncultured Sphingopyxis sp.; assembly: GCA_964488705.1. GTDB lineage: Bacteria > Pseudomonadota > Alphaproteobacteria > Sphingomonadales > Sphingomonadaceae > Sphingopyxis. The sequence continues at coordinate 883 of CAZAWL010000033.1, read as the reverse complement.
CATAATCAGGAACGTCGCGCGATAGAGGCTGCGGTGACCGAACAGGCACTGGCGATGGTGGACCATAGCAGCAACGCCGCCGTGTGCGTCGTCGCCGGGCAGGGCTGGCACCCCGGTGTCATCGGCATCGTCGCGTCGCGGGTCAAGGAACGGACCGGATGCCCGTCGGTTGTCATCGCGACCGACGACAATGGCGTCGGCAAGGGGTCGGGGCGGTCGATCGACGGGGTTGATCTGGGTGCGGCGGTGATCGCGGCACGCGACGCCGGACTGCTGATCGCGGGTGGTGGCCACGCCATGGCAGCCGGGCTGACCATCAGCGCGGACGGGGTCGGGCGATTCGCTGACTGGTTGAATGAAAGATTGGCCGGCGCGGTCGCGGCGGCGCAGGGCACGCGCTCGCTCGCGCTCGACGCATTGCTCGCGCCCGGGGGCGTGACCGCAGATTATGCCGATGCGCTGGATGTCGGTGGGCCCTATGGCCATGGCTGGCCGCAGCCGCGTGTCGCCGTCGGTCCGGTGCGGCTGGTTCGGGTTGATACGGTCGGGACGGGCCATGTGCGGATGATCGCGGCCGGGGACGATGGCCGCTCGTTCAAGGCGATTACCTTTCGCGCCGCCGACTCGGTACTGGGCCAGACGTTGCTCGGGTTGCGGGGGAATGTGCGCATCTGGCTCGCCGGGCGCATAAAACGGGACGACTGGTCGGGGCGGGGTGCCGCCGAAATGCATGTCGATGATGCCGCGCTGGCGGATTGATGGGGGCAACGTCATTTTCGCAACTTGACCGACCGGGCCAATCTGCTATTTGCGCGCCTCGCGCTTGCGCGGCCCCTTCGTCTAGCGGTTAGGACGCGGCCCTTTCACGGCTGAAACACGGGTT
>CAZAWL010000032.1:0-13171 GCA_964488705.1 uncultured Sphingopyxis sp. | reverse complement strand
GTCAGGCTATCAGGCGGAGGAGCGCTGGTGGCGGACGATGCGCGCGGCGCCCGCGCTGGAACCGCTTGATCGCGCCCAATATGCGGACATGAAAATCGCTTTGCCCGGCGACATCCTGACGAAAGTGGACCGGATGAGCATGGCCGTCAGCCTGGAGGCGCGCGAGCCATTGCTCGATCATCATTTGGTGGCCTTTGCGGCAACCTTGCCTGCCAGCCTGCGCGTGCGCGGATCAACCGGCAAATGGCTGATGAAAAAGGCGATGGAGCGCTTTCTACCCCACGAGATACTGTATCGACCGAAAATGGGCTTTGTGACGCCGATCAGCCGCTGGTTTCGCGGGCCTTTGGCTGCACAGGCGCAGACGCTGGCGGCATCACCGACGCTGGCGCGCACCGGTTGGTTCGACATGCGCGCTATCGACGCGCTGGTGCGTGCCCATCAGTCGGGCAAGGCGGATCATGGCCGCCAGATTTGGCAGTTTTTCATGCTGGAAAAGAGCCTCCAACGGCTGTTCGGCATATAAATTTATCGATTATCACTGGTAGCGCGCGCCGACGAAATAGAGACCGTCCGGCGGCGCGTTGAGGCCCAGTGCCGACCGGTCGGCAGCGGCCAGCGCCGCCGCCATGTCGCCGCCGCTCCACTGACCCCGGCCAACCATCATCAGGCAACCGACCATTGATCGCACCTGATGGTGCAGAAAGCTGCGGGCCTCTGCGCGGATGATGATGCGGTCGGCCTGTGCCGTCACGTCGAGCCGGTCGAGAGTCTTCACCGGACTGTCGGACTGGCAATGGACCGACCGGAATGTCGTGAAATCATGCCGCCCGACGAGGTGCTGGGCAGCGTCGTGCATGGCATCGGCGTCGAGCGGCTGCACCACGTGCCATGCCAGTCCAGCCTCCAGCGTCAGCGGCGGACGGCGGTTGATGATGAGATAGTCGTAAACCCGCCCGATGCATGAAAAACGGGCGTGCCAGTCATCATCGGCGATGGTGCATTGCGTGACCGCCACCGGGTGGGGGCGCAGTCGCGCATTGATCGCCTCCATCATGCGGAACGGGTCGAGATGTTTTTCACAGTCGAAATGCGCCGGCATCGCGCGGGCATGCACACCGGCGTCGGTGCGCCCGGCGGCCGTCGCGGTCACCGTGTCGCCGACGATACTGGCAGCCGCTTCCTCCAGCGCCTGTTGCACGCTGGGCCCATGGGCTTGCCGCTGCCAGCCCATAAAGGGGCGGCCATCCCATTCGAGCGTCAATCGATAGCGGGGCATATCAGGCCAGCGTCGTCCCGGTCGCGACGTCAAAGCCGCGCAGCAACTCTGCCGTCGACATCTGTCCACGGCCGGCACGCTGCACCAGTGTCGGGCGGATCAACCCCGGGTTGCAGGCGATCAGTAACCCATCGCCGACCACGGTGCCCGGCCGGGTTCCGCCCTCGCCGCCATGAGGGGCCACCAGTTCTGCCGCCAGTATTTTGATGCGTTCGCCGCCGATTTCGCACCACGCGCCCGGGGTGGGGTTGAATGCCCGTACGGTGCGTTCGACCTGAACCGCCGACAGATTCCAGTCGATGCGCGCTTCGTCCTTGCTGATCTTGGTCGCATAGGTAACGCCCGCTTCGCCCTGCGGCAGCGGCGGGTGCGCATCGATATCTGCCAACGTCGCGACCAACAGCGCCGCCCCCAGTCGTGCAAGCTCGTCGGTCAACTGGCCCGCCGTTTTCCCGCCCGTGGGGATGCGCGCTTCCGCCCGAACCGGGCCGGTGTCCAGTCCAGCCTCCATCTGCATGATGGCGACGCCGGTTTCCACGTCCCCGGCGAGTATCGCTCGTTGCACCGGGGCGGCACCGCGCCATCGCGGCAGGATGGAGCCATGCACGTTGATCGCGCCGAGCGGTGTCGCTGCGAGGATCGGCGGCGGCAGGATCAGGCCATAGGCCGCGACGATGGCCACATCGGCATCAAGCGCGGCGAACGCGGATTGTTCGTCGGCCGATTTCAGCGTTGTCGGCGTGCGGGTCCGCAGGCCCAGAGCCGTCGCACGGGCCAGCACCGCGCCGGGTTGTTCGCGCTTGCCGCGGTGTGCAGGGCGGGGCGGCTGGGTATAGACGCAGGCAATATCATGCCCCGCCGCGACGAGCGCGTCGAGCGTCGGCACGGCGAAATCCGGCGTTCCCATAAAGATGATGCGCATGGGCGCGCTTTACGGCGGCGCTGGCGGTTGCACAACCACCGGCCGCGCTCTATTCGCGGGCGCCATGGCTGCCAGCGAAATCGATGCCCTCGTCCAGCAATTGTCGCGGCTGCCCGGCCTCGGTCCGCGCAGCGCGCGCCGGGTTGTACTGCATCTGCTCAAACGCAAAGAAGTGGCGATGGCACCCCTGCTGGCGGCGTTGGGCAGGGTGCATGACGCGCTGGTGACCTGCGGTCGGTGCGGCAATGTCGACACGCGCGACCCGTGCGCCATCTGTACCGACCCGCGCCGCGATGATCGCAGCCTGTGCGTGGTAGAGGACGTCGCCGACCTGTGGGCGCTCGACCGGTCGCGGCTGTTCCCCGGACGCTATCATGTGCTGGGCGGGCGGCTGTCCGCGCTCGACGGGGTCGGCCCGGATGATCTGGCGATCGAACCGCTGGTGCGGCGGGTCGCCGAGGGCGGCATTGACGAGGTGGTGTTGGCGATGAATGCGACGCTGGAGGGGCAGACCACTGCCCATTATATCACCGACCGCTTGGAAGGCTTTCCCATCCGCCTGACACAATTGGCGCATGGCCTGCCGGTGGGCGGGGAGCTGGATTACCTCGATGAGGGTACGCTGGCGCAGGCGCTGCGGGCGCGACGGCCGGTGGGGTGACCGCTCCCTCATCGCGCAGCCCAAAATTTCGGTATGGGCAGTAACCAACAAATCAGATGCAGCGAACAACGTCTCTGCCGGCCAAGTCGGCCGCCAATCAGGGGAGAGAGACGTTATGACCACTTCGAATAGTGCACATGCCGCGGTGACGGCATTTATCGCCGCATTGTCGCTGGCGGCATGCAGCCAATCGGCGCCCGAAGCTGCCCAATCAAATGCACCGGCCGCCGGTGCCGAAGACAAGATGGCATCGGCACCCCAGGGTGAACGGGAAAAATGCTATGGCATCGCGCTGCGTGGTGCGAATGACTGCGCTGCCGGCCCCGGCACGTCCTGTGCCGGCACCTCGACGGTCGATTATCAGGGCAATGCCTGGAAATATGTCGATGCGGGCACCTGTGTGACGCAGGGTGGCACGCTCGAAGCCCATGCGGGCAACGCTGCACCGGTGCCAGCCTGACGGATTAGCTCGGCGGGCCTTGCCGCTTTCCCGTCCATCGGCGAAGCGGCAGGTCCCGTAGCCGTACTTGTTTTCAGACATCCTGCGCGGCACCCCGCCCTTGACCCGCGACGTCGCAAATCTTACGTGCGGCCCATGGCCATTCTCCCCATTATCGAAACGCCCGATCCGGTGTTGCGTACCATTTCCAAGCCTGTGGAAGTGTTTGATGCGGCGTTGAAAACGCTCGTCGCGGATATGTTTGACACAATGTATGACGCGCCGGGTATCGGCCTGGCTGCCATCCAGGTCGGTGTCCCCCAGCGCATATTGGTCATCGACCTTCAGGAGCCCGACCCGGAAGACCCGGAGGGCAAGCGCGTGGTGCGACGCCCAAGGACGTTCATCAATCCGGTATTTTCCGACCCTTCGGCGGAGCATAGCGTCTATTCCGAAGGCTGTCTGTCGGTCCCCGAACAATATGCCGATGTGACGCGGCCTGCCGAGATCACGGTGGACTGGCAGGATGTTGACGGCACGGCGCATCGCGAACGGATGACCGGGTTGATGGCGACCTGCATTCAGCATGAACATGACCATCTCGAGGGCATCCTGTTCATCGACCATCTGTCAAAGCTCAAGCGCGACATGGTGCTGAAAAAGCTGCAAAAGATGCGCCGCGCGGCGTAATATTTGCCCCTCACGTGGAATTCGGCTGCGGCCCGCACCTGTTTCTGGGCAGTCAAAACAGCGATCAAGAAAGTCGGGGCTTTCCCATCACCGATGTTCCGGCTATGTTCGGATCATGCAAGACCTGCTGCCCACTCTGATCGCCATCGCTACGCTCCTGCTGGGCGGGTTGGTCGGCTGGCTGTGGGGCAATCGTGGCGCGGCTGCGGTGCGTGCCGACCGCGACCATCACCTGCAACGCTTCAAGCAGGCCGCGATCGACCTCGAGGCGGCCGATCGCGAACGGCAGGAACAGGCGATCCAGCTCGTGCGGATCGAGACGGAGCGGGCGGCCGATGCACGCGCGCATGAGGCACAGGTCAGAGCGCTGAGCGAGGCGCGCGACGCGCTCGCCGCGCAGTTTCAGGATGTCGCCAACAAATTACTGGATCGCGCGCAGGACCAGTTTCTGGCCAAAGCGGGGGAACGATTTGCGGCGAGCGAACAACAGTCCGGCCAGCGGCTCGAGGCCTTGCTCGCGCCGGTCAATGACCGGTTGCAGCGTTATGAAAATGCCGTCGCACGGGTAGAGCAGGAACGGCAGGCGGCGTTCGGCAACCTCGCCGGATTGATGGAATCACTGCGTACCAGCAACGAAGGCGTCAAGGCGGAGGCAGCGCGCCTTTCCAACAGCCTGCGTAACGCGCCCAAGGCGCGCGGCCGCTGGGGCGAACAGCAATTGCGCAATGTGCTCGAAAGCTGCGGCCTGTCCGACCACGCCGATTTCCAGACCGAAGTCAGCGTGACGGGGGATGACGGCGGGCGCTTGCGACCCGACGTTATCGTGCGGGTTCCGGGCGGGCAGCATCTGGTTATCGACGCCAAAGTGTCATTGAACGCCTATCAGGACGCGTTCAATGCGGAGGATGAACGCAGCCGGACAGACGGGCTGGCAGCGCATGCCGCGTCGGTCAAAAATCATATCAATGCGCTGGGCAACAAAGCCTATTGGGCGCAGTTCGACAGCGCGCCCGACTATGTCATCCTGTTCATCCCGGGTGAACATTTCCTGGCAGCGGCGCTGGAATATGACCCCGGCCTGTGGGATTTTGCGTTTGAAAAGCGCGTATTGCTGGCAACGCCGACCAACCTGATCGCCATCGCCCGCACGGTGGCCGCGGTGTGGCGTCAGGAAAAGCTGACTCAACAGGCGAGCGAAATTGCCGCCCTGGGTAAGGAGCTGTTTGCGCGGCTGGCGACCATGGGCAGCCACATCGCCAAGGTCGGCAAAAATCTCGATACCGCGGTCGGTGCCTATAATGCCTTTGTCGGCAGTCTGGAATCGCAGGTGCTGACGCAGGCGCGTCGTTTTGAGGCGCTGGATGTCGACACCGGCGGCAGGGCCATTGATACATTGCCGCTGGCCGAGACGTCGGTGCGTCAGCAGGTGAAACTCGTCGCCGGCGGCAAACCGGCCGACGGGGCGGTCAACGACTGATCACATAATCCGTTCGAGTATGACCGTCGCATCGTCATTGCCAGTCAGCGTCAGGCGCCCACGACCGTCCACGCGCAGCGCGAGCGATTGGCCGAGCAATGCGCTGAGCCGCGCCTCGCGTTGCATCAGCTCCGGCGCACAGGCCATACGGGTTGAGGCCAGCTGGCTGACGGTCAGCCGCGTTCCGTCACTGCTGAAACGACCGTTCATCTGATTGCATCCGACCGATGCCTGAATCCGGTCGCCTGCAAAGCGGATCTCGGCCGGGCGCTGGCCGCCATCAACCGGGGCGCCGTCGATGCTGATGATGCGCCAGTTGGTGCCATCAAGATGGTTGGGCGGCAGCACGCGTCCGCCACAGCCACGTAGCGTTTCCGCCCCCATGGTAACGATGACGCTATCGGCGTAGCGCCGGTCGCTCATGCCGTCGTTGCAGGGCGCATGCGTGACGTCGACGATGATGGCGCTGGTGACATAGCGTTGGCCGTTGAAACTGGGCCGCGCACCGGGGTTGGCGACGGTCAGGCTTCGACCCTCCATGGCGTGGAAACGGATGGTCGCGGGGGTGATTTCGACGGTCCAGAATGGCTCCGTACCCAATGCGAACCACGCTGCGGCCTGTTCCTGCTCCGCGAAAACCGACGGCGTTTCTGTGCGCGGTGTGGCGCACGCGCTCAGTAGCGCCATGATGGCGAGGTTGAGCAGGGCGATGGGCAGTATGCGGCGCATGCACCTACTCATAACAGCTTCTGGCTGTGCGGGGAATGAACCGCGGATGACGCTTTAGTGCCCCTGTCTGTCGAGGATGTGGTAGCCGATGACCGCCGCCGCCACGGCGGCGTTCAGGCTGTCCGCCCGGCCGCGCATCGGCAGTTTGACGCGGATATCGCAGGCGGCTTCATAGTCGTCGGGCAGGCCGCGCGCCTCGTTGCCGACCAGAATGAATGCCGGAGCCGGATAGTCGGGCTCGCGATAATCGACGGTGCCGGGGGCGAGGCTCGTGCCGACGAGCACGCCGGGGGCCGTCCGCAACCATCCGACAAAGGCCGACCAGTCGCTGCGCACGACCTGTTGCGTAAACACCGCCCCCATCGATGCGCGCACCGTTTCGACGGAAAAGGGATCGGTGCAGTCGTCGATCAGGATGACGCCACCCGCGCCGATGGCATCACCGGTGCGCAATATGGTGCCAAGATTGCCCGGGTCCCGTATGGCTTGCAGAACGAACCAAATAGGAAAATGTGAACGATCAATCTGTGCCAAATCTGTAAATCGTTCGGCATAGATGCCGATCATTGTCTGGGCATTGTCCTTTCCGGAGAGGCGCGACAGCAAATCCGAGCTCGTGGCAATCACTTCGCCGCCGGCGTTTATGGTGGCGGCGCACAATTGTTCGCCCAGCGGGTGCATCGGCCGGTCTTCGGCGTAAAATAGCTGTTCGGGTATGATGCCGGCATCATGCGCTTCGGTGAGGATGCGGAGCCCTTCGGCGAGGAATACCCGTTCTTCGCGGCGATATTTCTTCTCGCGCAGGCTGCGTGCGCGCTTGAAAAGAGGGTTGCTGGCGCTGGCGATAAGGCGGTGGCCGCGCTGGTTGCGCTCCACGGTCCGTCAATCCTCACCGAAACTGTCTTTGACCAGACCGACCAGTTTGAGCAGTGCCAGTTCCGCCTCGTCACCGCTGGCGTGAATGGTGATCTGGTCGCCCTTTGCCGCGCCCAGCATCATCAGCCCCATGATCGACAGTCCGCCGCAGCGATTGCCATCCTTTTCAACCTCGATAGACACGCCGCCGGGCAGGGCCGCGACAAAATTGACGAACTTGGCGCTGGCGCGCGCATGCAGCCCGCGCTGATTGGTGATCTCAACACTTTCGCTGACGGTTGTCATGTGGCCGAGTGTAGCAGTTCGGAGGCGATGGAGATATATTTTTGACCCGCGTCGCGCGCGGCGCGGACGGCATCATCAATTGTCATGGAGCGCCGCGCCGATTCGAGCCGGATGAGCATCGGCAGGTTGATACCGGCGATCACCTCGACCCGGCCCGGCTTCAACAGGGAAATGGCGAGGTTGGACGGCGTGCCGCCGAACAGGTCGGTGAGGACGATACAGCCCCCCGATCCGGCAACATCGGCGATGGCGGCCGCGATTTCGGTGCGCCGTGCCTCCATATCGTCATTGGGTCCGATGCAAATCGTGGCGATGGCGCGTTGCGGGCCAACGACATGTTCCATGGCGACGCGAAATTCGTCAGCCAAATGGCCATGTGTAACGAGGACCAAACCGATGGGGGGAGGGGTGGAAGCGGGCATGTGAGCCCGCGTCCTTAATCCGAAGGTGGCTTGCCCTCAAGACTCTCTTGCGGCTGTGACGTCAGATTTCGGTGGATGACGTTGGGTGTATAGCCAATTCCGGCCAAAAACGCGGCGATGCGGTCCGCCACATGGACCGATCTGTGCCGCCCGCCGGTGCAGCCTACGGCGATGGTGACATAGGATTTCCCCTCTGCCTCATAGCGCGGCAACAACGTCGCCAGCAGCGATTCGATCTGCGACATCGACGCATCATAGGCGACATCGCCGCGTATATAGTCGGCAACCGGCGCATCGAGGCCGGTCCCGGGCCGCAAGCTGTCGACCCAGTGGGGGTTGCGCAGGTAACGCACGTCGAACACGAGGTCGGCATTGCGCGGCAATCCGCGGGCAAAACCGAAACTCATGACATTGACGGTCGGGCCGGCGCCATCCGAACCGCCAAAGCGTTGCCGGATCTCATGCTGGAGGTCGTTGGTCGACAATGCGGTCGTGTCAACCAGATGCTCCGCCCAGCGGCGCAGCGGCTCCATCATTTCGCGTTCGCGGGCAATGCCATCCGCCGCGGGCCGGTCATCCGCCAGCGGGTGGCGCCGGCGCGTTTCAGAATAGCGCCGGTCGAGCTCTGTCCCCGAGCAATCGAGGAACAATGTCGCCATTTCCTGGTGCCGCACCTCCCGCATCCGCTTTATCGCGCGGACTATGGCATCGGCACTGAAGCCGCGGGTGCGGCTGTCGATGCCGACCGCCAGTGGACGCTGCGTGCCGGGGCCGTCATGGTCGGATGGCGTGGCGAGCAGCGGTCCCAGCAGGCGGATCGGCATGTTGTCGACCACTTCCCAGCCCAGATCCTCCAGCGCCCGTAACGCCGTCGACTTGCCCGCGCCGGACATGCCGGTGACCAGCATTATTTGTTGGGGGGGTGCCGGTGCCGCTTTGTCAGACATGCCATACTGGTTACAGGCCCCAGCGGTCCAATGCCAGTAACAGTTTGTCCATGATGGAGAATGTGGTCGGGTTGACGGTGATTTGCGGAACGTACAGCCCCTCCACCGGCCCATAGGCACCCAGCCGGGCCAGCGGCGAAGGCTTGTTAAACTGATCGAGCTGCGCGACCAGTGCCAGCGGCACCGGTCCGGTTTCGCAGGGCAGGGTGACGATACCAATGTCGCGCAGCGCGATGCGCCCTCGCTGATCGGCCGGCCCGCGCGCCATCACCACGCCATTCTCAGCCTGCAGATCGACGGCGTCATCGCCGATCAGCTTTGCCCCGCGATTAATGGCGGCCATGGCCAGCTCCGACTTGCCTGACCCGCTCGGCCCGGTGAGCATCAGGCCCCGCCCGTCGATGACAACGGCGACCCCCGTGACCCGGATCATGCCGGCACCAGCGGTAATCGCACCTCGAAACACGCGCCCGATGCGGCATCGGCGCGATCGAGCGCGGTGATCGTACCGTCATGGGCGATGACGATGGTGCGGGCGATGGCGAGGCCGAGACCGCTATGGCGGCCAAATGCCTCGCCCTCCGGCCGGTCGGAATGAAAACGGTTGAATATTTGCTCGCGCTGGTCGGCCCGCACCCCGGGGCCTTCGTCCTCGACCCGGATGATTGCCTCCCCGTCGACGGCGGTTGCGGAAATACGCACGAGTCCGCCGGGTGGCGAGAAGGACACGGCATTGTCCAGCAGATTTTCGATGACGCGGGCCAGCCGCGCCGGTTCACCCATGATGACAGCGGTGCCGGTTCGCGGGCGTGCAAAGGCAATGACGGGCGCGCCCGCATCCGCCCGCGCCTGTCGTCCGCTGACGATGGGTTCGATCAACGACCCGACATCGACCTGTTCAAAGCGCGTCCGTGACAATTCGGCATCCAGCCGCGACGCTTCGGAAATGTCGGTGATCAGCCGGTCCAGACGGCGGACATCGTCGCCGGCAATCGCCAGCAGCTGCGCCCGCAAAGCGGGCTGCTCCACGGACTGGAGCCCTTCGAGAGCGGAGCGCAAAGAGGCGAGCGGGTTTTTGAGTTCGTGCGCCACATCGGCGGCAAAGACTTCGCCGGCGTCGATCCGTTCGCGCATCGCGATCGTCATATCGCTCAACGTGCGGGCGAGCGTGCCGATTTCATCGCCATGCTCGGGCAATCGCGGCACATCGACGTCGCGGTCGCGTCCCAGTCGCAGCCGTGCCGCTGCTTCGGCGAGGCGTTTGAGCGGCTGTACGATGGTGCGGGCGAGAAACAGCGACAACAGGATGGACACGATGGCGGCCAAGGCCAGCGCGAGGCCGAGTTCGCTGCGCTGGGCCCGCACGGTTCGGGTTACATCACGCGCGTTGATCATCAACAGCAACGTGCCCTCCGATCCGCTGAGCGCAGCGCTTAGCATCGGGGTCCGATCCGGCGCAAAGCGATAACGCAGCTGTGGCGTGCCCGGTGCGGCGCGGGCGGCAACGGCTTCGGGCCAGGCCGTCAACTGGTCGACGTCGGGTTCGGCATAATCGTCAGGCGTTTGAGCCCGAACCGTCCAGTCGATGAAGCGGTCGAGCCCGCGCGCCAGCTGGCGGTTGATGCCCTGTTCGCTCGGATCGCGCAGGACATAGGTCGGCCCTGCTGCCGCAAAATTATCATAGGTCAGCGTGCCGTCAGCGTCATAGCGCCGCACCCGCGCTGCATTGATCGACCCGAATTGCGCCATGATTTGCTGCGCTGCATCGTCCCTCGCGGCGCCGAGCGCCGTGTCGAGCATCCGCACACTGTGCGAGAGGCGGTCCTGTCGTTCGTCGAGCAACCAGGTGCGGTAGCCCTCCAGATAGCCGAAACTGCCGACGAGCATCGCGACGACAAAAACATTGACCGCCAGGATCCGCCACGTGAGCGGCAAGCGCCGGCTGATCGACCGGCGGGGTGTGCCCGGATCAGCCAATGCGCGTCATTCCTCGACGAACCGGTAACCGGCGCCGTACAGCGTTTCGATGCCGTCAAATTCCGGGTCGACGACGCGAAATTTGCGGCGGATACGCTTGATGTGGCTGTCGATAGTGCGATCATCGACAAACACATCATCCTGATAGGCGACGTCCATTAACTGGTTGCGCGTTTTGACCACGCCCGGCCGCTGGGCCAGCGCCTCGAGAATCATGAATTCGGTGACCGTCAGCGACACCGGCCGGCCTGACCACAGGATCTTGTGCCGTTCGATGTCGATCGACAGCCGGCCGCGCAGGACCGGGCCGGAATCCCCCGCCGGAACATCGGCAGCGCTCGCGGGACCATGCGCCCGCACATAGTCGCACCGGCGCAGGATGGCGCGGATGCGGGCCAGCAACAGCCGCTGGGAAAATGGTTTGGCAACATAATCGTCGGCACCCATGGCGAGGCCGAGCGCTTCGTCGATTTCGTCATCCTTTGAGGTGAGGAATATGACCGGCATGTCTATTTTCTCGCGGACACGGCGCAACAGCTCCAGCCCGTCCATGCGCGGCATTTTTATGTCAAAAATCGCCAGATCGGCCGGATTGTCGAGCAGAGCCTTCAGCGCCGTCTCTCCGTCGGTGTAGACGCGGGTCGCAAACCCCTCAGCCTGCAGCGCAATCGATACGGATGTCAGGATGTTGCGGTCATCATCGACCAAAGCGATAGTGGCGGTCATTTGGGTCCTGACCCTGAAAATGCGCATTGCGGGCCACAACAATGCGACCGTTGCCCCACGCCGTTAGCGTAGATGGCCAGCCCTCGGCAAGCATGGGACATATGACAGCGCTGTCATGCCCAAATCAGCTTCGATAGGCTTTGACCGACTCGGACAGGGCCACTATCGCGGCGGCAGACTTGGCCCCGGCCGCCCGCTTGGGCATAATGATTCCGGATGCAGGAGAGCGTGTGATGGCGTTGGTAATTGGCAATGACCGGGTGGAAAGTGGCGCGGAGCTGCTGTCCAACCTCGGCACGGCAACGCTGGTGGAACACGCCATCCGCAATGGTGAGGGGATGTTGGCAAAGGACGGACCCCTGGTGGTGGCAACGGGTGCCCACACCGGCCGTTCCGCCAGCGACAAATTCATCGTGCGCGACGCCGAAACCAATTCGACGATCTGGTGGGGCCCGGTCAACAAATCCATGGACCCCGCGCATTTTGCGGCACTCAAGGCGGATTTCTATGCGGCGCTCGCCACCAAGGACAGGCTTTACCTGCAGCAATTGTTCGGCGGTTCGCAGCCCGGTGACCGGGTCAGTGTACAGGTCATCAACGAATATGCCTGGCATAGCCAGTTCATCCGCACGATGCTGTGCCGCCCGTCGGCGGCGGAACTGGAAGGCTTTGCCGCCGAGTTCACGATTATCGACCTGCCCAGCTTTCGCGCCGACCCGGCGCGGCATGGTTGCCGCAGCGAAACCGTGATTGCCGTCAATTTCAGTGAAAAGCTGATCCTGATTGGCGGCACTGCCTATGCCGGCGAGATGAAAAAGTCGGTTTTCGGCCTGCTCAACTATCTGTTGCCGGCCAAGGGCATCATGCCGATGCACTGTTCGGCCAATATCGGGCCGGATGGCGACACCGCCGTCTTCTTTGGCCTGTCGGGCACGGGCAAGACGACGCTGTCGGCCGACGCGTCGCGCACCCTGATCGGCGACGATGAGCATGGCTGGTCGGACGACGGCGTGTTCAATTTTGAGGGCGGCTGCTACGCCAAGATGATCCGCCTGTCGGCGGAGGCAGAGCCGGAAATCTATGCCACGACCAAGCGGTTTGGCACGGTGCTGGAAAATGTCGTCATTGACCCCGTGACCCGCGAAATCGACCTGGATGACGACAGCCTGGCCGAAAATAGCCGCGGGTCCTACCCGATCGATTTCATCCCCAACGCGTCGGCCGACAATCGTGGGCCGGTGCCGCGCACTATCATCATGCTGACTGCGGATGCCTATGGCGTTCTGCCCCCCATCGCGCAGTTGACACCGGATCAGGCGATGTATCATTTCCTGTCCGGCTATACGGCGCGCGTGGCCGGAACCGAAATCGGCGTGACCGAACCAACCGCCACCTTTTCCACCTGCTTTGGTGCGCCGTTCATGCCGCGGCACCCCAGCGTCTATGGCAATCTTTTGAAGGAGCGGATTGCCAAGGGCGGGGTACAATGCTGGCTTGTCAACACCGGCTGGACCGGCGGCAGCTATGGCGTCGGCAACCGTATGCCGATCAAGGCGACGCGCGCGCTGCTCAATGCCGCACTCGACGGCAGCCTCGCGCAGGCGACGTTCCGCACCGACCCCAATTTCGGCTTCAAGGTACCGGTCGCGGTCGGGGGGGTGGACAGCGCGATCCTCGATCCGCGCGGCACATGGGCGGACAAGGACGGCTATGACGCCACCGCGCAAAAGCTGGTGCGCCA
>CAZAWL010000031.1:3377-13460 GCA_964488705.1 uncultured Sphingopyxis sp. | reverse complement strand
CGGCTGGCGGGTTCGTCCGGCGCCAACCCGTTTGCGTGCATCGCGGCGGGCATCGCCTGTCTGTGGGGTCCGGCGCATGGCGGGGCCAACGAAGCGGCGCTCAACATGTTGCGCGAGATTGGTACCCCGGACCGCATTCCGGAGTTTATCGCCCGCGCCAAGGACAAGAATGACCCGTTCAGGCTGATGGGCTTTGGCCACCGCGTGTATAAAAATATGGATCCGCGTGCGACGGCAATGGAAAAGACCGCACGCGAAATTCTCCAGAAACTCGGCAGCAAGGACCCGATTTTCGAGGTTGCGCAACAGCTTGAGGATATGGCGCTCAACGACAGTTATTTTATCGAGAAGAAATTGTTCCCGAACGTCGATTTCTACTCCGGCGTTGTGCTGTCCGCGATCGGTTTTCCGACATCCATGTTCACGGTATTGTTCGCCCTCGCCCGGACCGTCGGGTGGGTGGCGCAATGGAACGAGATGATTTCCGACCCCGCACAGAAAATTGGCCGTCCGCGTCAGCTCTACACCGGCCCAACCGCGCGCAGCTATGTGCCGGTGGGCGAACGCTAGACCATGGACGTCGTAGGACGAAACATCCTAGGACGTGAATAATGGTCTAGTCAAAATCGAACATGGTTTAGTGACTGGCCGACAGCCGTTTGGGCAGGCGCAGCGTAAAGCGGGCGCCCTGCCCTGCGGCGCTATCGACGATGATGTCGCCGCCCATGGCCCGGGCCAGACGCCGCGATATATAGAGGCCGAGGCCGCTGCCGCCACCGTCGCTGCGGCCCAATCGTTCGAATTTCTGAAACAGGCGCGCCTGATCGGCAGGTGACAATCCGGGTCCCTGGTCGGCCACTGTAATGGTTGCCCAGCTTGAATCCTCGTCATCCAGACGGAGCCACACCATCGCATTGTCGGGGCTGTAGTGGACCGCATTGCCAATCAGGTTCAGCAGAATTTGCAGAACCCGTCGAAACTCGCCGGTGACCATCGCCGTCTCGCCCAGCGCGGGCGGGTCGATGCGGATGCCGCGCTCCTGTGCCTTCATCGACAGGAGTCCCGCGGCGCGTCGGGACACGTCCGCCAGGTCGACCGCTTCGCTGGCGACCACGAAATTGTCGCGCTCCACCGCCTGAAGGTCGGCGATGTCGTCAACCAGTTCAAGCAGATGCCGCCCCGCCAGCGCAATATCGCTCGCATAGCGTGCATAATCGGCGCGGATAGGGCCATCGACCTGCGCGGCAATCGATTCGGCATTGGCGACGATCCGGCCCAGCGGGCGCCGCAAGGCGCCATCGATCCTGAGAGCAAAGCTGCGCATATCCATCGAACCCAACAGCGAACCGCTCGCCTCCGCATCATCGGCTGTCGCAACGTCGGCTGGCAATTGGCCAAAGCCGACGGGCACAGCCTGTCCCACAAAGCCGGTCATCACATCGCCATCGACCATGACTTTGGCCGATAACAGCATGATCGTGCCGTCCGCCCGACCCAGCGCCAGCCGCGCCTGCTGATGGTCGAATCCGCATTGTCCGCCCAACGCCATAAGCAGCGGGAAGGCGCCATCGCGGTCGGGGGTAAGGTGAAATAGCTCCGACAGACTGCGGCCCATCCAGGCAATGTCGCCAAGCCCCCACGCGGCATCCGCCTCCACCATCACCAACCGCAAACGCACATCGCACGCCCAGGAAATGCTTCCCGGCGGGATAATCTGACGCGGCATCGGGGCCAATGGCTGTTCCTGCCCGACCGACGGCGCATCGGTAACCTGCCAGTCCACCAGTTCGATGCGAACCGTGTCGCCATCGGGGATGAAACGCCCGTGGGCGCGGATTTCGTGCTGACGATCGCCCATCACGACCGGTCGTTCAATCGGTGTATCGAGGCGTAGCGACAAGCCGCTAAGCCTCGCAAGCGCCGGCAGCAGCAATGCGTCGCCAATCTGGCCGCCGGCGTCGCGCTGCAACGCCAGCAATGGCTCGTCAGCGGAGACCAGACGCCCCGTCGCGTCAACGCGCGCGCGCACCGCCGTCAACATGGCACACCCGTGGGGCGCGGCATGGCAGCAATGGTCCGGCGCTCAGCAAAAAAGGGCAGCACAGCGGTCATCAGATGCTTTTCGTAACCGAAGCGGGTTAATGTCGCCTAAACCGCAACCGTCAGGCCGCGGGTTCCGCCCTTCTTGCATCGGCGGGGAACAGCAACGATAAAATCATCACCATACCTGCACACGCGCCGACCAGGTCAAAGCCTGCGCGCCCGCCAATCACGGGGACAGCAACCGCAGCCGCCATCCAGGCCAGTGCCGGGTCAACCAATCGCCCCTGACCGATCAGCAACCGCCGCGGCAGCAAAAGCCCGACGATCAGCATCAGGCTGAGCGTCATGCCGCCACTGCCCCAATGCCAATCGTCCAAACCGACAGCACGCACACCGCGATCAGCGATGATGATGGCGAGCATCTGCGCCGCCAAGCCGGCGCGCCCCATCCACACCCAGCCCGCCGATTCGGGGCGAAACCGCGCAACGAATGTCGCGGCCTGATGGGCAACGGCCGCTGCAAGCCCGCAAACCCCCATTGCAACCGGCAGAGAGGCAAGCGCGAAGCCGGCGGCACCCACCGCCAACAGCAATGTGGCCACCCGCGCCGTGGAGCCGCTCGATTGTCGCTGAAGCAACGCTCCGGACATGAGCTGCAGTGCCGGTGCCCCCACCCACCGGGCAAATATGCCGGTTTCGGCGACCGAGTGTCGCACCATCATCTGTTCGGCCGCGCCGGCGGCCTCCTGCGGGGATTCGGCAACGGCCATCTCCCCCGAAACGAACAGCGCGCTGTCGCAGCGTCGCGTCGGCAGGCCCGCCTGCACCGCCGAACGGAACAGCACCAGTTGCGGGTCCCAGCCGGCATCGGCACCGGCAAGGGCGTCGAGCATGTCGCGGTCGATGATGGCGAGGCCGGCCCAGCGCGTCTCCCCGTCGATGCGTTCAAGGCCACCGGCCATAGGTCCATCCGCCGTTGTCAGGATGAGCGCGCCCGCTTCGGCGACAACCATCTGCCAGGCGGCGTCGCCCGCAATCAGGCCGTCGGCCACCAGCACGATGCGCGCGACCGCTGCGCAGTCGCGCACCACTTCGTCGCCATCGCGAACCAGACGCACATCGACGCCGCGCCGGCGGATACGGTCACAGGCGTCGGCCAGTCCTGGCGGAACCGCGTCGACCAGCAGCAGGATTGACGAGATGCCGGCGGCGCGGGCCCGTTCCGCCTGATGTTCGATCACCGTCATGCCGGCCACAGGCAATAATGCCCGGAGCCGCGGCAGGCCCCAGGCATCGACATCATCCGCCAGACATTGGGCGGCACAAAGTGCGACCATTTGCATGAGCGCCTCCTACCACGGCTTTTGGCGGCGGACAGCAACGAATGCGGGTGGCCCCGCGCCGCAACGCTTGCGGCCTGTGTGATTCCGCTGCACCTAATGACGTCATGACCGCACAATCAGCCATCATCGTCGGCGCGAACGGCGCGATCGGGGCCGCGCTCGCCAGCCATTATGCCGGCACCGGTTACGGTCCGGTCCATTGCCTGACCCGCGCCGAACCATTCCACTGCGACTTGGCCAGGACGGATATGATTGGCCCGGCCATCGCGGCCATCGGGGCGCTCGATTCGGTTGAGCGCGTCATCATTGCATCGGGCATCCTGCATGATGGCACCATGGGACCCGAAAAATCCATGCGGGCGCTCGACGGCCAATGGCTGATGCGGCAATTTCAGGTCAACTGCATCGGCCCGGCGATTTTTCTGTCGCAATTATTGCCGCAGTTGAACCGGCGGCGGCCGCTGCGTGTCGGCGTGCTCAGCGCTCGCGTCGGCAGTATTTCGGACAATCGGCTCGGCGGCTGGTACGGCTATCGGGCGAGCAAGGCCGCGCTCAACCAGATGGTGCGCAGCTTTGCGATCGAATGGCGCCGCACCCACCCGCTGGCAGCGATCGTCGCGCTGCATCCCGGGACAGTGGCCTCGCGCCTGTCGGCGCCTTTTACAGCGCAACGCAACCCGTCGGATCTGGCCAAAGCCAGCGATTCCGCGGCCAGTCTGGCAATGGTCCTCGACAATGTTGGCCCCAATGACTCGGGCCGCATTTTTGACTATGCGGGACGGGAAATACTGCCATAGCCACCGCGCTTTTGCTGGCATTTCGGGCCATGACAGTCTAGATAATGGATCCGAATTATCGCGTCCCGAAAAGGCCCCATTTTGACCACTGATTCCGTAGCTTCGCCGATCGAACCGTCCGACATTCAACCCATCAACATCGTCGATGAAATGCGGTCGAGCTATCTCGACTATGCCATGTCGGTTATCGTTTCGCGCGCGCTGCCCGACGTACGCGACGGGCTAAAGCCGGTGCATCGGCGCATCCTGTTCGCCGCGCAACAGGGCGGGTTCACGCCGGGCAAACCGTATAAAAAATCGGCGAAAATCGTCGGTGACGTGATGGGTAACTACCATCCGCACGGCGATAGCGCGATTTATGACGCGCTCGCCCGCATGACGCAAAGCTGGGCGATGCGGGTGCCGCTGATCGACGGCCAAGGCAATTTCGGATCGATGGACCCCGACCCGCCGGCGTCGATGCGCTATACCGAAGCGCGGCTGGCCCGCGTGTCGATGACGATGCTGGAGGATCTGGATAAGGATACCGTTGATTTCCAGCCAAATTATGACGGCAGCCTTCAGGAACCCAGCGTGCTGCCCGCCCGCTTCCCCAATCTGCTGGTCAACGGGGCCGGCGGCATCGCCGTGGGCATGGCCACCAACATCCCCCCCCATAATCTGGGTGAGGTGATCGACGCCTGTTTGGCGATGATCGACAACCCCGCGATCACCGTCGAAGAGCTGGTTGCCATCGTTCCGGCACCGGATTTTCCGACCGGCCCGCTGATTTTGGGTCAAGGCGGCGCACGCGCCGCCTATCTCTCTGGCCGCGGGTCGATCATGATGCGCAGCCGCCATGTGGTGGAAACCGGTCGCGGCGAGCGGCAGTCCATTGTCCTCACCGCCATCCCCTATCAGGTCGGCAAGACCAACCTGGTGGAAAAAATCGCCGAGGCCGCCAAGGACAAGCGGATCGAGGGAATCAGCGACATCCGCGATGAGTCCAATCGCAAAGGCGTGCGGATTGTCATCGACCTCAAACGCGACGCAACGCCGGACGTAGTACTGAACCAGCTGTGGCGCCACACGCCAGCACAATCGTCCTTCGCCGCCAATATGCTGGCCATCCGTGGCGGCCGGCCCGAAATATTGGGCCTGCATGACATCATCAGCAGTTTTGTCGCGTTTCGCGAGCAGGTCATCATCCGCCGCACAAAGTTTGAATTGAACAAGGCGCGCGAGCGGGCTCATATTTTGCTCGGTCTGGTCGTCGCTGTGACCAACCTCGACGAGGTTGTGCGGATGATCCGGGCGGCGGCGACACCGAGTGACGCGCGCGCCGCGCTGCTGGCGCGCCAATGGCCGATAGCGGAAATTGCACCCTATATCCGCCTGGTCGAAGCGATCGAAGGCGACATCGGAACCGACAATTATTCGCTGTCCGAAACGCAGGTGCGTGCGATTCTTGAGCTGCGGCTGCACCGGCTGACCGCTCTGGGTCGCGATGATATAGGCAATGAATTACAGGGGCTTGCAAAGTCTATCGAAGAATATTTGTCAATTTTGGGCGACCGTGACCGTCGGTTTGCGGTCATGCGTGAAGAATTGGTTGCCGTGCGTGACGCCTATGCGACGCCGCGCCTCACCGAAATTACGGCAGCGGCTGACGGTATCGATGACGAAGACCTGATCGAACGGGAGGAGATGGTGGTGACCGTCACGCTCGACGGTTACATCAAGCGGACCCCGCTCGATACATTCCGCGCCCAGCGGCGCGGCGGTAAGGGTCGCGCCGGCATGGCCACCAAGGAAGAAGATGTCGTCACCGAATTGTTCGTGACATCGACCCATACACCGGTCCTGTTTTTCTCTACCGCAGGCAAAGTCTATCGGATGAAAGTCTGGCGGCTGCCCGAAGGCGGGCCGACCACGCGCGGACGCCCGATGGTCAATTTGCTGCCACTGGGCGAAGGCGAGACCATTTCGACGGTATTGCCGCTGCCGGAAGATGAGGCGAGCTGGTCGGAGCTGCATGTCGTGTTTGCTACCGCAAAGGGAAATATTCGCCGTAATTCAATGGACAGTTTTGCAAACATCCCAAGTAATGGCAAGTTTGCAATGCGCTTTGATGACGGCTCCGATGACCGGCTGATCGGTGTTGCGCTGTTGAACCCCGACGACGACGTGCTGCTGGCCAGCCGCAACGGCAAGGCGATCCGCTTCGCGGGGGACGATGTACGCGAATTTCAAAGCCGGACGTCGACCGGTGTGCGCGGCATGATGTTGAAAGGCGGCGATGAAGTCATCTCGCTCTCGATCCTTCATCGGGTCGGCACCAATGCCGAGGAACGAGAGGATTATCTTCGTTTCGCGCCGTGGAAGGCGGAACGCGATGGCGAACCGTCGATGCCGACCGACCGATTCGCGCTGCTGAGTGAACGTGAACAGTTCATCTTGACGGTGTGCGCCAACGGCTATGGCAAATTATCGTCCGCCTACGAATATCGCCGCACCGGCCGGGGCGGCCAGGGCGTCACCAATATCGATAATATTGCCCGCAACGGACATGTCGTGGCCAGCTTTCCGGCGACACAGACCGACCAATTGATGCTCGTCACCGATCAGGCAAAGCTGATCCGCATGGGCCTCGACAGCCTCCGCATCATCGGTCGTGGCAGTGCCGGCGTCAGGTTGTTCGACGTTGCCGACGACGAACATGTCGTTTCCGCCGCGAAAATCAGTGACGATGACGCCGATGAAAGCGGCGGCGCCAGCGAGGGTGAGGCAGAAACACCGCCGACGCAGGAATGATGGCGTCATGACGTCATCGACGACCGCATTCAAAATTTTCACCGCGGAGCAATGGCAGATATTCGTCCGTGACGGCTTGTTTCACGGTGCGCCCATCGACCTCGCCGATGGCTATATCCACATGTCGACAGCCGAACAGCTCGACGAGACCCTCGCCAAGCATTTCAACGGCCAGACCGGGCTGGTGATTGCCGAGGTGGCGCTCGATGGCTTTGGCGATGCGCTGCAATGGGAGGTATCGCGCGGCGGCGCGCTCTTCCCGCACCTTTACGCGCCGCTGCCCATGGCTGCGGTGATGTCATCGCGCAGCGCAAACGGTTGACGGATCCGCGTCACCCCCTGCCAACCAGGGTGTCGGGAAAAGATGACGAATGCCGGTCGAAAATGCTGCCGGAAAAATGCTTGCATGGGTCTCGTCGGCAAAAACGCGATGCATTATGGCCAGATTGGCATCGTTCCGGGCCCGCAGCGCGGTCACAAAGCGTTGCAGTTGGGCAACCATCGGCCGCTCCGGCGGCTGTTCCTCCCAACTGCCTACTCCCGCCCATATCCGCGTTGCACGGTTGGGCGCGACAAACTGCCCCGCCTCTTCACGCTGTAGCAGCCAATCGTCGCCAAACCACAAGGACGGGCTAACCATCAGGTAACGGTCGAACAGTGTCGGGCGTTGCTGCAACACCCATGCGGCGAACAGACCGCCATAACTATGGCCCGCCAAGGTTTGGCTTTGTTCGTCCACGGCATAGCCACTGGTCAAGAGAGGCATGGCCTCATGCTCTACGACATCGGCAAACTGGCTTGCGCCGCCAGACACACGGGCGCTTCCTGGCGCAAGACCGTCTGCCGCGAATGGGACGGGCGTATAGTCGCGAGTCCGGTGCAACCGGTACAATTCCCGGTCGGGATAGGCATTTTCATATGCAACGCCGACAATGATGTGCTGGGGGACATGGCCGCGATCGGCGAGATGTTCCATGTGGTTAGCAGCAATCGCAAAGCTGTAATCTGCATCCAACAGCCAAAGCACCGGCAACGGCGACCCTGCCGGATCATAATTGGCGGGAGTGCGGACATAAAGGCGGTAGGCGACACCGTTATGGCGTGACCGAAACGCTATGGTGCGGGTGAACGGCAATCGTAACTGATCCGCAACGCCGTCGGAATCGCGCGCAACAGCCGCCGCCGGCCAAAGCCCGCCAATGGTACCCGCGACGCCCAGAAACGTCCTCCGAGCTAGCTTGTTTTGCATGGCCGTCACCCTTTCAAACCGTAACAACGCGGGTAACTGGTTTGCTCAAGCAAACCGCGACGGGCCGGTTACGGTTGGCGGTCGGCAGAGCAGGAGTTGATCCGGCACAGCATGGCGCGCATAAAGACTCCATGAGCTTGACCATCACGCCCAGCGGGCAAGCATGCGGTGCCCGTATCACCGGCGTCGACCTGTCCCGCCCGCTTGACGGTGCCGCGATCGCCGCCATCCGTGCGGCGTGGTTGGAACATCATGTGCTCGCCTTTCCGGACCAGTCGATCAGCGATGATGATCTTGAGCGCTTTACGCTCGCCATGGGCGGCTTTGGCGAAGACCCGTTCTTTGCCCCCATCCCCGGTCGCCAGCATATTGCCGCCATTCGCCGCGAGGCTGACGAAACGACGCCATTATTTGCGGAAAACTGGCACGCCGACTGGAGTTTTCAGGCCCGCCCGCCCTCCGGCACCTGTCTGTTGGCCGTCGACATCCCGCCCATGGGTGGCGATACATTATTTGCCAATCAGCATTTGGCCTGGGAGTCACTCGCCGAGGATCGCAAAGCCCTGTTCGGCGCTTTGGTCGCCGTGCATTCGGCCCGTCTGCCCTACGCGCCCGACGGGAGCTATGGCAAAGCGGACCAGTCAAAGGGGCGCAGCATGGACATTCGTCCGTCCGAGGCCGCACTGGCGACGCAGACACACCCGCTGGTCCCCGCCCACCCCGAGACCGGGCGGCGCGGTTTTTATTCCACGCTTGGCTATATTGTCGGCATTGCGGGCATGACGGACGACGAGGCGCTGGCGCTGCTGATGCCGCTGGCGGCATGGCAGAGTCAGGACAGCTTTGTCTATCGCCACCGGTGGGAACCGAACATGCTGGTCATGTGGGACAATCGCTCCGTGTTGCACAAGGCAACCGGCGGTTATGAAGGCTATCGGCGCGAGCTGCACCGTACCACCATCGCTTCGCATCCCGGCCCGGTCTGGGGCTGACGCGCCGGACCTATTTCCGGTCGGCAGTCAGCGCCGCGACCACGCCACTGGCAATCAGGGCCTGCCCGCCAAAATAGAGTGGCCAGACGAGCAGTCGCGAGGCTTCCTGTGGCAGCCCCCCGCCAACCCGCGCGAAAATGACAAGATCGCTGACGAGGAACATCATCGCCCCGATGCCCGTGCGATATCGTGAAAAGCGGCTGGTCCAGGCCATCGCCGCCATGGCGGCAACGAACAATGTATAGCCGCCCGCATGCCACCAACCCGGCGCGCCGCCGAGCACCGCCCATGTGATGAACACCGCCAATGGGACGGACAGCCATGCCAGCAGTCGCTGTGATGACGTCAGGACGGCCCTGCGGTTGCGGGCGTAGAGCCAGATGGCCAATATATGGCCCAGGGCGAAGGCGACCGCCCCAACCGCAAGGCCCATCGCATCAAGCAAGACATCACCCGCCGTACCGGCCGCCATGACGGCAGCGATCAGCCACCCGTCCAGCGACTGTGCCCGCGATGCACACCACACAGCGAGAAGGCCGACGCCGGCACCCTTCCACGCGATGATGGCTGGCCCCTGCCAGCCGAGCAAAACGGGAACCATATAGCTGACACCAGCTACCAAGCCCGCCCACCAGAACCATCGTGCGGTCATATCACTGCCCCCTACCCTCGCGCTCCGCGCTGCGCTAAAGCCTGATCGTCTTTGTCAGAGGCGCTCTGCGCTTCGTACAAGGACGTGAATCAGGCTCCTTCCAATGTCGAGACCATGATTCACGCCTTGGGATGCGCCATCCTCAGGCGATCATGGTCTAATGTCGAGACCATGATTCACGCCTTGGGATGCGCCATCCTCAGGCGATCATGGT
>CAZAWL010000031.1:0-3277 GCA_964488705.1 uncultured Sphingopyxis sp. | reverse complement strand
CTATCGCGCTTCGCAGCCTGCTATGGCCGCAGAATTTGAGAAATTGCAAAGGCAAATGGTGAAACCACCCGTACATCCGCATCATGACGTCCACATTATCGGCGGCGGACTCGCTGGATCGGAGGCCGCATGGCAGCTGGCGCAGGCCGGGCTGACGGTGCGCCTGTCGGAAATGCGCGGCTCCGGCACCATGACGCCAGCGCATCAGGGCGACGGGCTTGCCGAAATGGTATGCTCCAACAGCTTTCGTTCAGACGATGGCGACAGCAACGCGGTCGGGCTGTTGCACCGCGAGATGCGCACGCTCGGCTCGCTCATCATGCGGGAGGCGGATGCCCATAAAGTCCCCGCCGGGTCGGCACTGGCGGTGGATCGCGACCATTTCTCTGCTGGCGTTACCGCGGCGTTGATCGCGCACCCCAATGTCGACGTGGTTCGGGAACGGGTTGACATATTGCCGCCGTCAGGCGCGACGATCGTCGCGACGGGACCGTTGACCGCTGCCGCACTGGCGGACAGCATCGGCGCGGCCACGGGTCGCGATGCACTCGCTTTTTTCGACGCGATCGCCCCCATCGTCTATCGCGACAGCATCGACATGGACATTTGCTGGATGGCCAGCCGCTGGGACAAGGTGGGCCCGATCGGCGATGGCAAAGACTATATCAACTGCCCCATGGACCGCGACCAGTATCATGCCTTTGTCCAAGGCTTGCTCGACGGCGAAAAAACCGAGTTCAGACAGTGGGAAGCCGACACACCCTATTTCGAAGGCTGCATGCCCATCGAAGTCATGGCGGCGCGCGGGCCTGAAACATTGCGATTCGGGCCGATGAAGGCGGTCGGCCTCGACAATCCCCGAACCGGGCGATGGCCCTATGCCGTCGTCCAGCTCCGTCAGGATAATGCCCTGGGCACATTATGGAACATGGTCGGGTTCCAGACGAAATTGAAACATGCCGAACAGGTCCGGCTGTTCCGGACAATCCCCGGCCTGGCGGGTGCCGAATTTGCGCGCCTGGGCGGCCTGCATCGCAACAGCTTCATCCGTTCGCCCGAATTGCTGGATCAGCAGCTGCGGCTCAAACGGGCACCGCATATCCGCTTTGCAGGCCAAATCACGGGGTGCGAAGGCTATGTCGAAAGCGCTGCGGTGGGCCTCGCCGCCGCGCTATTTGCCATCGCGGAGTTGCGCGGTCTCCCTGCCCCGACCATGCCGGCCGAAACGGCGCTGGGTGCGTTGCTGGCGCACATAACCGGTAATGCCGACGCCAGCCATTATCAGCCGATGAACGTCAATTTCGGATTATTTCCGCCGCTGGACGCCAATGTGCGAAAGGCCGACCGCAAGCGCGGCATGACACAAAGGGCCGGTCAGGCCCTTGCCGAGTGGCATGCACGCAACGCGGCGCTATTCGCGGTCACCGTCTGACTCGGGGCATCGGCACCGCGCTGTGCTGGCCCGCCGCTGTGGCGCGGTCGTTGCAAATTCCGACGGGGTGAGGCTGCCCGAACGATCAGCATCAGCCCCAGCGAAACGATCCGACGTCGCCACCGCCCATTCTTCGAAAGACAGGAGGTTGTTACGATCCCGATCAAGCCGGCGAAAGGCGGCAGTGCGGGTCGACAACATCTCCAACCGCGTCACCTGTCCGTCGCGATTGCGGTCATAGCGGGCAAAGCGCCGCTGTTCGCGCGTTGCGGGCGATGCTGTGGGAACGTCCGGCGGGGGTGCGCCAACCAACCCCTCGGCTCCAACCGGTATTCCGGCCTCTGGCGGCGGCAACGCGGCAGCCGCCGGGTCTGGCGTTTCACCCATGCCGTTCCAGATGAATATTGACCCGGTCACCATCAGCAATGCGGCAACGCCCCCGATCAGAATCTTGTTCATCGCGTTTCACCCTCCTGAGGCCGTTGTCGATCGCGGCGAGTTCAACGCCCAAACAGGCCGGCACGCAAGATCGAAATTTGCTCAACGCGCGGGGATCGCACACCGCTGCGCGACGCGATCGCCCGGGCTTGCGCCAGCAATGCCGCAAACGCCCGTGGCAGCCGTCGCGACCGGACGGCACGCAGGTCGGCGTGAATGGCGGCCCAGTCCGGCGACTGGTCGGACGCATGTAACGCGTGATCGAGCGCCGCCCATGCGCGGCCCGCGGCGGGTGCATCGGCGGAACTGTGGCCGAGTAGATGGCAGATATTGGTAAATAACAGCGTGCCGGTTTGCTGCTGCTGCGAAGCGGACGGGGCGTCGACACTGTCGAACCACGCCTCGGCGAGGTCGGCCAGCGCAGCCTCGGGCAAGTGGGGCGTGAGCAGCGTCACCGCTTGTTGCAATAACGGCTCGGCGTGGGTCGCGACATCAGCCTTGCTGAGCTGCTCGATCCACCACCGCAACCGTATCTGTCGCAACGCGGGCTCATTACCTGTACGCGCAAGCCGCGCAAGACGGCGGTCCAGCGCCCACAGCGCGCCCACCGCCGCACGCTGGGCCGGCGGCACCAGCGGCAGGATCAGCGGGTTGGTCAAAGCCACCGCAGCAATGTCGCCGGCATCCACCCCATCGCCATTCATGACGTCACGACGCCCGGTCGGAAAAACGCGGTTAGTAACGGGGTAACCAATGCTCTGCACTCCTTACCAACGTTAACGCGGTTATTCGGCCCAGTGTCATGGACGCATCCTATCCGGAGCGCGTTCAAACAGGGTAGAGAAATATGGGCAAGAATCGCCAGTTTCTGAAGCGTTTGCGCAAGAGCCAGTCGGGTAACGTCATGTATCTGACGGCCGGCTTGCTCGTACCTATTATCGCCACCATCGGCGCGGGTGTGGACCTGGGTCAAGCCTATATGGCCAAGGCGCGGTTGCAGCAGGCCTGCGACGCCGGCGTGTTGTCGGGTCGCCGTGCCATGGCCGACGGTACGTTCACGACTTCGGCGCGTCAGGCCGCCGACCGGATGTTCGCATTCAACTTTCCGACCGGCCAATATGGCACCACCAACCTGACCTTCAGCCCGGCACAGCGCGGCACCAACGAAGTGACAGCCACCGCCAGTGCGGTTGTTCCAACCATCATCATGAATGCGTTCGGGCGCGAATCGGTCAGCCTTACCGTCAACTGCACGGCAAAGCTCGAAACCTCCAACGCCGACATCATGTTCGTTCTGGATACGACCGGGTCGATGGCATCGACCAATGCCGGCGATTCGGTCAGCCGCATTCAGGCGCTGCGCGACGAGGTCATGGATTTCTATGACACCGTCATGGCGGCACAAAG
>CAZAWL010000030.1:0-13548 GCA_964488705.1 uncultured Sphingopyxis sp. | reverse complement strand
AGACGTGAATCAGGCTCCAGCCAAAGTCGAGACCATGATTCACGTCTGGGGATGCTTCATCCCAAGACGATCATGGTCTAGTCGCGTATTGGCGGACGCGGCACAAAGCCGCTGGTCCGCGCCACATACTCGGCATAGCCGGGCCGCGTTTTGGTCAGTCCCTTTTCCAACAGGGGGGCGCCCGACCATTTCATCAACATCCACGTCAGCAGAATCGGCGACAGGATGGTGAACAGGCCGCTACCGGTCGACGCACTGACGATCCAAATCCCCCACCATGTGCAGGCATCGCCGAAATAATTGGGGTGGCGGGTATAGCGCCACAGGCCGCGGTCCATCACCGCCCCCTTATTGTCGGGGTTTTTGCGAAATGCCTCCAGCTGCAGGTCGCCCACGGTTTCAAACAGGATTCCGATCAGCGCGACCACGGCCCCGACAATCGCCAGCGGACCGATCGGCCGGTCGGTCTGGGCCAGGATGCCGGCCTGTGCCGGCAGGCTGACGAACCACAACAGCGGCCCCTGCAACAGGAACACCAGCAACAGCGCCGATGTCGCAAAGCTCCACCCCTTTTTGTCCATCGCGTTGCCGAGGATGCGGTCATAACGCGGGTCACGCCCCAAACGGCGCCAGCGCAGCAGCAAGTGCGTTCCCAGCCGCAACCCCCACAGGCCGGTCAAACCCATCAGCAACAGCGACAATGGCGGCGGCTGCATGCCGGCGGCGGGCCAGATATGGAGCATGCTGAGCGCCGCGACGGCGACCATGCCATAGGCCCAGACCGCGTCGATAAAGCTGACGTCGCGGATCGCGACGGCCACCACCCACAACGCCACCATCAAACCCATGACCGCCAGAAAATTGAGGATCAATTGTTCGATCATCGCTCTATCCCTCCGTCTCTCAATCCTGTCGGCTAATCCGAACCGATAATGTCGGCCAGTGACTTGGTCGCGCCTTCCGGGTTTTTCGGCTGGCAATCGCGATAGACGTCCCACACCTTGGCCATGTCGGCCGCATAATCACCCGACGGCATGATCGCGGGGCCCAGGCCGCCGGTCTTGCGACCATAGTCCATCATGCCCACGACCATCGGCACCCCGGCGGCCATCGCGATCTGGTAAAAGCCGGTCTTCCACTTTGCGGACTTGCCGCGCGTCCCCTCTGGCGCGATCGTCAGCATGAATTCGCTGCGCCGCGCAAATTCCGCCGCCATCGCGGCGACGAAATTGCTGCTGCGCGACCGGTCGACCGAAATGCCGCCCATGTCGCGCATGAACCTGCCCATCGGCCAGCGGAACAGCGATTTCTTGGCCATGAAATGGGCGTCGATACCCAGGTCCTGCGTCAGGCCGAGGAAATAGAGAAAGTCCCAATTACTGGTATGCGGCGCGGCAATGAGGACAAATTTGCGCGGTTCGGGAATCGTGCCGGTGGCGCGCCATCCGTGGCGGCGATAAAGCGCGAGCAGCGCCGCTTTGGCGAGGCGTGACACCGCCCCCGGCGGTTCCGCACGGCCCGCGCCGACGCGATGTCCCTCCGCATCTTCGGCACCATCGTTCCGCACGCGTTTCTCCCAACCCCCACGGCCCGGTTGGTCCGGACCTGCTGTATCTCGCGGTAGACTAGCCTGTCTGGTTGTAAACGAAAATAGCTTGATCAATCGGCCTACCGACGCCGATGGTGTCCGGTGCGGCACCAGATGCGGCGGGAGGATCGCGATGTACGATGATGGTCAGTCGATAGCAACTTTGATGCATGCATTTTACGCCACCATATCCGGCCCGCCGGGCGCGCAGGATTGGGCACGTGCTGCGGAGCTGTTCCACCCCGGTGCGCAAATGGTGCGCACCAGAATAGAGGATGGCGCACCCGTCGCCTTTGTATTCGACCACGCCGGCTATGTGGCGTCGACCAGTCAGTTGCTGGCGGGGCGCCCGTTTTACGAGATCGAGATTGCGCGCGAAGTCGCCCGCTTTGGTCAGATTGCGCAAGTTTTTTCGACCTATGAGGCGCGCGAGGCCCCGGATGCCGAGGCGCTGATCTTTCGCGGCGTGAACATGCTGCACCTGTGGCATGACGGGTCGCGATGGTGGATCATGGCCGTCATCTGGGACAATGAGCGGGAAGGCGTCACCCTCCCCGCCCGATGGCTGGCGGCGCCGAGCGCCGAGGATTAGAGCGGGCCGCTCTCCGCTACCGTTTGAGCGGTCGCCGGGCGCCAGCGTCGGCGCACCCGACGCCACACAATCACCGCCGCACCACCGACCAGCAACCACGGGAACAGCACCCCGGCGAGCATCAGCAGAAATGCGGCCAAGGTCGACAGCGAGTCCATCGATGCGCCCCATGCGCTCGCAAAGGGACGGGCGGGGTCGAGTCCAGCGGGACTGCTGGTGCCGACATAATCGAGTTTGACTGGGGTCGAGGCCAGACGTGATTCGTCGCTGCGTCGGGCGCTTTCCTCTTCGCGCATCGCCCCCCTCAACCGGCTGGCCTGTTGCTGCAGTTCGGCCCGTTCGCGCGACGAAAGCCCGGGCCGTGCCAGGCGCCGCTCGATTCGCTCAAGATCGCCGCCCAGCATGGCGCTTTGCTCTTGCGATCCGTCGATCCGGCTGTCCAGTTCCTCTCCGCTGATGCTGCTGTGGGTCAGTTCCCCGTCCATCCGCCGGACTATGTCGCTGGCCTCGCGCGCAAAGCCGCGCGCCAGCGCCGGGTCGAGCCGCAAATACAGATGACCTGTGGCCGGCCCTTCGCCGGCGCGTTCATAGCCGATGCCGTCAACCCGGCAGCGCGCTCGGCCGAGCGCGTCGCAAGCCCGGACATGGCGGTCCTGCGCATCGGCGATACTGTCGTCGGCCAGGCGGAATGCCATCGAATAGACAAAGGCAACGCCCGACATGGCCGGCGAACCTGCGCCCGGGGCGTCGGCCGCGTCACTGGCAGCGTCGGTGGACGCATCTGCCGATGCTGCCGCCGATTCTGCCGCGGCGGGCGCCGTTGCGTCATCGTCCGGTTCGGGCTGGCTGCACCCGCTCAGCGCAAGCCCGGTGGCCAGCGCAGCCGTCATCAGGGCACGCCGCCCCCGGCGCGCAAAATGCACGTTTTTCATGTGTGGATTCTCCCTCGAGTCGATTGTCTATCGACGATGTAGAGAATAACCGATCGCCAAACTTGCGCAAGCAGATTGTTTACGCCACGCTCGCCTGATGGTCACTCAGGACAAACTGCCGATTCCCGACATTCTGGCGGACATCGTCGGCGTCATGACGCTGCGCACCGACCGGGGCCGGGGCGCGGACTATATTCCTGCGCTGGCCCGGGTCGACCCGGCGCAGTTCGGCATTGCCGTCGTTCTGGCCGACGGGTCGGTGCATTGCGGCGGCGACGCCGACACGCCATTTTCGATCCAGTCCATATCCAAGGTTTTTTCGCTGACCATGGCGCTGGGCAAGGTCGGCGGTGATTTGTGGCAACGTGTCGGGCGCGAACCGTCGGGATCCGCGTTCAACTCCATCGTCCAACTCGAAAGCGAACGCGGCATCCCGCGCAACCCGTTTATCAACGCCGGGGCGATTGCGGTGGCCGACGTCATTCTGGGCAATGGCGACCCGCGCGAGGCGATTGGCGACATGCTGCGTTTTGTGCGCTTTCTGGCCGGTGGCGGCAGCAGCGGCGGTGACGAAGACATCATCATCGACCGCGAAGTGGCATCGAGCGAAGCGAGCTGCGGCGACCGCAATGCGGCGCTGGCCCATTATATGAAAAGCTTTGGCAACATGGCCAATGTCGAGGGCGCGCTCAGCCTCTATTTCCACAGCTGCGCTATCGCCATGTCGTGCCGCCAGCTGGCGATGGCGGGCCGCTATCTGATGCTGGACGGCGTCCATCCGGCGACCGGCGCGCATGTAGTGAGCGCCGAACGGGCGCGGCGCATCAATGCGCTGATGCTGACCTGCGGCCATTATGACGGGTCGGGTGAATTCGCCTTTCGCGTCGGCATCCCGGGAAAATCGGGCGTCGGCGGCGGCATATTGGCGGTGCTGCCGGGCGTTGCGAGCATCGCCGCATGGTCACCGGGGCTCAATGCCCGCGGCAATTCGCTGCTCGCCAGCGAAGCGCTCGAAACATTGTCGGCGCGGATGGGTTGGTCGATCTTTACGCCCCAGCACTGAAAGCCTGAAGCCCGCAAAAAATGGCTGGCCCCGGCACCACAGCCTGATCGTCTTTGCCTCAGTCGCCGCGCGGCTCTCACAAAGACGTGAATCAGGCTCCGGAAATCGCCGGGACCACCCATGATGATTGCGCTGGTCCGATCAGAAATTGACCGAAACGCGCCCGTAGACAAAGCGGCCATTGAACCCGAATGGCGAGAAGCTGCTGTACGGCAGGAAAAAGCTGTTCAGGCCGTAATTCTGGCCGTTGACGATACCTGCACGCGCAACATCGGGGTAGTTGTCGAACAGATTGTTCGCGCCCACCGCGATTTCCAGCGCCTCGACGGGACGGACACGCACTTCGAGGTCGGCGACCCATTCGGCACCCAGCACCTGGTCACGCGGGGCATCGGCACCGGGTATCAGCACCTCACCATAGCGGTTGGCACGGAAGGTCGCCGAAAACGCCCCCAGGTCCCAATCCATCCCGACGTTGATCTTGTCCTTTGGCTGGCCATCGGTCAGCCGCAGCGATTCCTGACGGCCGAACAATGTCAGGCCCGGCAGGGTCGGCAGAACGGCACGATCGGTAATCGTCGTCTGGTTGTTGTTATAGCCCGCGGTCAGGCGGAAACGGCCAAAGCTGGTTTCCGGCAGGCGATAGCTGGCAACGATGTCGAACCCTTCGGTCCGCGTGTCGAGCCCGTTGATGAAGAAACGGGCCGAGGTGATGTTGTTGAAACCGGCCCCCTGCAACAATGCCACAACCGCCGCGCCCTGAAGATTTTCGGTGATGACGATGCGGTTGTTGATCTTGATGTTGTAATAGTCGGCAGTGACGCTGAGCCCGGGGATCAGGTCGAGCGTGACGCCGCCGGAGAAACTGACCGATTCTTCGGGTTCCAGCGGCTGTGAGCCGAGCGCGATGGCGACCGGGCTTGATACGGGGAAGGTGCCGATTTCGACCAGCGTGCCGTTGACATTGTTGGTCGATGTCGTGGCATAAAATTGCTGATGCAGCGACGGCGCGCGAAAGCCGGTGGACACCGAACCACGCAGGCCAAGGCCCTCGATCGGTTCAAAGCGGGCCGCGAGCTTGCCGTTCACCGTATCCCCAAAGTCGGAGAAATGTTCGAACCGGCCCGCCGCTTGCAGCGTAAAGCCTTCGGTCAAATCGGCCTCAAGCTCGATATAGCCTGCATAGCTGTCGCGGCTGGCATCGACCTCGTTCGCCGGACGGAAACCGGGGAACACCTGGGCGCCCGCCGGTGCGTTGAACGGCGCAGCGGCAAAAGGTCCAGCCTGGTAGCTTTGCGGTTCGCCCGCAATGATCCGGAAATTCTCGTCGCGATATTCGGCACCAAAGGCGATCGACAGGTCGGTCCCGGCAAAGGGGATTTCGCGCTGGACGTCGAGGTTGAACGTCGTTTGGCCAAAATGCAGCGCACCAGCATTGAAATTGCGCGTGCTCGCAGCACCGCCGAACGAGGTGTTAAAGCTGTTGGTGACGCCGAATTGGAAGGCGTTGCGGCCATAGACAACCGACAGGTCGTAATTCCACGCGGCGACTTCACCGCGCAGACCGAGCGCTGCCGACAAATCCTCAACCTCTGATGTAATCAGCGGCAGGAAACCGTCGGGATAGAAGGGCACGAAGGATGTCGTGCTGGCGGAAAAGTCGCGGTTACGCGCATCATTGGCGCGGCGGTAAAAGCCTGCGCTGTTCCCGTCGCGGATATTATAGCTGGCAAAGCCGTACAATTCCGCACCGGGGCTGATGTCATACCCCGCGTTGAGGAACAGCGTCATGTCGGTCGTGTCGGCATCGCCGAAACGGTGGCTGAAACGGTTAAAGGTCAGCTCACGCGGGTCGGCGAGACCAGCGACTGTCGGGTATTGCTGGCGGGGGTCGGCACCTTCGCGCCGCGTCGGGTTGCGGTCCTGAAATTGCGCGGTGATGTTGACGAAGCCGCCGGCCCCGACGGGCAGGCCATAATTGACCGCCAGCGTGACGGTGCCGCCATCGCGCCGTTCAACTTCGCCATCGCTGGTGAGGAGGTAGACGCCACCCGCACCGGCATTGGGGTTGAGTGCGGGCTGGCCATTGGCCTGGAGCTGCACGCCGGTGGCATTGGGCACGCCGTCGAGCGTCGTGATATATTGGCCATAAGTGACCTGTGCCCGGCCGCCTTCTGACCGGCGCAGCTGCACATTGAGCACGCCGGCAATCGCGTCCGAACCATATTGCGATGCGGCACCGTCACGCAGAACTTCGATCCGTTCGATCGCCAGCGGCGGGATGGTGTTGAGGTCGACGGCGGCCGAACCGCGCCCAACCGACCCGTTGATGTTGAGCAGCGCGCTGGTGTGGCGGCGCTTGCCGTTGACCAGGACCAAGGTCTGGTCGGGCGCAAGACCGCGCAGCGTCGCCGGGCGGATCGAGTCGGTACCGTCCGTCAGCGACGGCTGCGGAAAGTTGAACGACGGGACCAGCTGGTTGAGCAGCCGGTTGACTTCGGTAAAGCCGCTGTCAGTCAATGCGTCGCCGCTGATCACGTCGATCGGCACCGGGCTGTCGGCGACGGTGCGGTCGGTACGGCGGGTGCCGGTCACAATGATGTCGGGGTTGCTTGCGCCTTCATCCTCGGGTGCGTCCTGCGCGGCCGCTGGCGCGGCCACGAGCGCGGCAGCGATTGCAGCGGCGCTGACAGCAGTTCGGGCGTTGAAATAAGTGCGCATATTTTGGCCTTTCCTGGACATTTTCTGGCGTCGATGGGGCGTAAAAACCGCTCACCGTTACGCCTAACCTAGTGCGTCAAAGCATATGCACCAGACGAAGCCGCCCGTTTTTGCCATTTTGTGACAGTCACTGTTGCCCCAAGGCCACAGTCCGGCCCATTACGCTAACTGGTGCCCAGAATGTCGAGCGCCCATCGTGCCGCCTCGGCCACCGTCGCATCGGCGTCATCGGTAAGCCGACGCAGTGGCGGTGCCAACCGTGCATCACCGCTATTCCCCGCCGCAATTGCGGCGTTGCGGACCATGCGGGCGCGGCCGATGCGTTTGATGGGCGATCCGGCGAACAGCGCCCGGAACCCGGCATCGTCGAGCGCCAGCAGGTCGGCCAGCCGTGGCGCGACCAGTTCCGCGCGCGGCAGAAAGGCCCGGTGGGCGCGTGCCGCGTCGGCAAATTTGTTCCACGGACAGACCGCCAGGCAATCGTCGCAACCATAGATGCGATTACCGATGGCGCGTCGAAACTGTTCGGGGATCGGCCCCTTATGTTCGATGGTGAGGTAGGAAATACAGCGTCGCGCATCGAGCTGATAAGGCGCCGTGAACGCCTCTGTCGGGCAAGCGTCGTGGCAGGCGGTGCAGCTGCCGCACTGGTCACGATGGGGGGCGTCGGCCGGCAGTGCCAGCGTGGAATAGATGGCGCCGAGGAACAGCCAGCTACCGTCGGTGGCGCTGACAAGGTTGCTGTGCTTGCCCTGCCAGCCCAGCCCGGCCGCCGCCGCCAGCGGTTTTTCCATCACCGGCGCAGTGTCGACAAAGACCTTGAGCGCGCCGTCCGGGGCCATCGCCACCATATCGCGCGCCACCGCCTTGAGCGCACGTTTGACGACATCATGATAATCCTGCCCCTGCGCATAGACGGAAATGCGCCCGCGATCAGGGTGGTCGGCCAGTGCCAGCGGGTCGTGCCCCGGCGTGTAGGCCATGCCGAGCATGATCACGCTGCGCACGTCCGGCCACAGCCCGGCGGGGCTGGAGCGTTCTTCCGCCCGGTTTTCCATCCACAGCATGTCGCCATGACAACCATCGTCGAGCCAGCGGCGCAAGCGTTCGCGGGTCAGCGGCGCGGCATCCGCCGCCGCAATGCCGCACGCCGCAAAGCCGTGGCGCGTGGCAGCGGCGCGGATGGCGGCGACCAGTTGCGTCGGCGTTGGCGCGTCCGCCTGCCCTGCCTTGTGCTGCGTCACCACTTGTTTACGCCCCGTCCTCTATTGACCCACGCCATATGCCGCATAGGGCGGTCAAATCCATATCGCGATGACGGCGCGATGTCATGAACGGGGACTGCGGGTGCAAAGCTTGGTGATCGAAGCGAGCGGACTGAGCAAGCGTTTCGGGGCGTTTCGTGCCGTCGATGCCGTGTCGCTCAGCATCCCGCAGGGCGGCATCTTTGGCGTATTAGGGCCCAATGGCGCAGGCAAGACGACGACGCTGCGCATGTTGCTGGGCATTATCGAACCCGACAGCGGCACCCGCACCCTGCTGGGCAGCGCGTCGCCACGATCGGTGGCGCATCGGGTCGGCTATTTGCCGGAGGAACGCGGGCTATACCCCGGCATGACGGCGCGCGAATCCATCGCTTTCATGGGCGCCCTGCGCGGTCTGCCGGTGGCCGAGGGGCGTCGACGGGCCGACCAGCGGCTGGATGCGCTCGGCCTCGGCCATGCCGCACCGCTCAAGGTTCGCAAATTGTCCAAGGGCATGGCGCAGATGGTCCAGGTGGTCGGCGCGATGGTGCATGACCCCGAGCTGATCGTCCTCGACGAACCGTTTTCGGGCCTCGACCCGGTCAATCAGGAAAGGCTGGAATCGCTCATCCGCGACCAACAGGCACGTGGCGCAACCGTCATCCTGTCCACCCATGTCATGGGCCATGCGGAACGGCTGTGCGACGCTCTGACCATCATCACCGGGGGGCAGCGACGCTTTCTGGGCACGGTGGAGGAGGCGCGGGCCCATCTGCCGCTGTCCATCCGCTATCGCCCCCATGCCGGTGCCGACAGGACGGCGGTCGCCGGGCACCTGCCCGACCACGCCAGCAATCGCGACGGCACATGGCAATTTACGCTGGCGGACGACGCCGTCGAACCGCTGCTGGCAACATTGGTGGCGGCCCATCATGGCGTCGCCGAACTTTCCATCAGCCGACCCGGCCTGCATGAGGCCTTTGTAAAAATTGTCGGCGACAATGACGATACGCGCCGCGGGGAGGCAGCGGCATGAGGGCCATATTTGCGGCTGCCCGCATCATCGCCCGGCGCGATTTTACGGCGCTGGTGTTTACGCCAACATTCCTGCTGTTTCTGCTGGCGCCGCTGATGATGCTGGTTTTCGCCGGCATCGGCGGCGCATCGGCCGGAGCGTTGGTTGAAAATAGCGGCTCACGCGAACGCATCATCGCTATCGTCCCCAGCGCGGAAGTGCTGGCCTTTGAAACGACGGACAACCGGCTGCGGGCAGCGACCGGCGGCGGACGCGCACCCCAGCTGATCGTCATCGACCAGGCGCAACATCGCGGCGACGCCACCCAGCGGCTGCGCGCCAATGCAGATATCCTGGCCATCCTCGACGGGTCGAGCCGCAACCCGCATATTGCCGAACGCAACGCTGCGGGGGCAGAGGGGCGCTATCTGGCCGCACTGGCCGACGCCATCGCGCGCGAAGGGCTGCAATCGGCGGCCCGTCCGGACATGACCATTGAGCCCGTCTATTCCACCCTGCCACAGGCGGGGCCGGCCCGCGCATCCCAGTCCAAGCTCGGCTATGGGGCGGTGATCGTGCTGTTCATGATCACGCTGTTGCTGGGCAGCCAGACCGTCGGCGTGCTGGCCGAGGAAAAATCGAACAAGGTCATCGAAATCCTCGCCGCCGCCGCGCCGCTCGAGGGGGTGTTCCTCGGCAAATTGGTCGGCATGCTGGGTGTGGCGCTGTTGTTCATCACCTTTTGGGGCGGGCTCATCGGCCTCGGCATCGGCCTCACCGCGGCCCAGATGCCGGCCGCGCTCGGCAATTTCGTCGGCCTGACACCGGCGGTGGGCTGGCCGGCCTTTGCGCTGCTGTGCATCCTTTATTTCTTTTCCGCCTTCCTCTTGCTCGGCGCAACATTCCTCGGTGTCGGGGCACAGGCATCGAGCGTGCGCGAAATCCAGATGCTGTCACTGCCCATCACCTTGCTGCAGCTGGGCATGTTCTCGCTCGGCACGGCTGCCGCCAACAGTCCCGGGTCAACCGTCGCGACGATTGGCGAATGGCTACCATGGTCGTCACCCTTTGCCATGGCCGCACGCGCCGCGACCGATAGCGCGCTGTGGCCGCACCTCGTCGCCATCGGCTGGCAGACATTGTGGATCGGCCTGTCGATCGCAGTCGGCGTGCGCCTGTTCCGCATCGGCGTATTGCGGTCGGGCGGCGGCGGTTTGCGCCTGTTCCGGCACCCTCAACCCGACGACGCAACCGCCTGACGCAAGCGGGCGACGGCCAGGCGCGACCTATATTGACATATGTGTAAATAACTGCATGGTGCCATGGACTCGGTGGGCTTTGCCGATGCGGCGCTCGCGTCCATGTCGCACCCCCGACCGCGAGAGGAGAGAGAGTTATGGCTACGCTCGCCAAGCATGAAGCTGCACCGGATGCCGGCACCGAATTTTACGACATCACCCGCCCCGAAATCTATACCGAAAACCGCTGGCAGGAGCCGTTCAAGGCGCTGCGCGAAGCGGGCGGCATCCACTATTTCGCCGAAGGCCGCTTTGGTCCCTATTGGGCGCTGACCAAGCCGGAACCTATCATCGAGGTTGAGGGCAAGCCCGAAATCTTCTCCTCATCGGGTGAATATGGCGGCATCACCGTTGCCGGGCGCGGCCGCGAATTCCTCGAATCCTACGAAGTGCCAATGCCGATGTTCATCGCCATGGACCCGCCCAAGCACACCGGTCAGCGCAAGACGGTCGCCCCTGCATTCGGGCCGACCTCGGTTGCCGACATGAAGGCGGATGCCATCGCCCGCACCGCAGAGGTTCTGGACAGCCTGCCGGTTGGTGAGAGTTTTGACTGGGTCGACAAAGTGTCGATGGAACTGACGACGCAGATGCTCGCCCGGCTGTTCGACTTTCCGTGGGACGAACGCCGCAACCTGACCCGCTGGTCGGATGCGCTGGGCGATATCGAATCCTTTCCCGACGAAGAATCGCGCAAGGCGCGGCTGGCCATCGCCTATGAAATGGGCGCGGCCTTTCACGCGCTGTGGGAATCCAAAAAAGGCAAGCCGCCGAGCAACGACCTGATCTCGATCATGCTGCATTCCGACGCGATGGGGGAGATGGATGACAATGAGTTCATGGGCAACCTCATCCTCCTCATCATCGGCGGCAATGACACGACGCGCAACAGCATGTCCGGCTATGCCTATGCGATGAACCAGTTCCCCGACCAGCGTGCCAAGCTGGAAGCGAACCCCGACCTCATCCCCAATGCGGTGCAGGAACTGATCCGCTGGCAAACGCCGCTGGCGCACATGCGCCGGACCGCGACCGACGATTATGTCCTGCAGGGCCACCAGATCCGCAAGGGTGACCGCATCGGCATGTTCTATGTGTCGGCCAATCGCGATGAGGAACTGTTCCCCAATGGCGAGGCCATCGACATCGAACGGGCCAATGCCCGCCGCCATTTGTCGTTCGGCTATGGCATCCACCGCTGTGTGGGCGCGCGCGTCGCCGAATTGCAGCTGACGGTGTTGCTGGAGGAAATGAGCAAGCGCCGCCTGCGCGTCATTGTGGAGGGCGAGCCAGATTTCGTGCCCGGCTGTTTCGTGCACGGGTACAAGAAAATGATGGTGCACCTCGATCGCTATTGATCGCGCACGGCGATGGCGTAACCTTTGCCGCTGCCGCCGCGAATAGCGGGGCATGAAGGGATACAGGTCATGCCAGCACCATATACTCCGTCTCGCCGGTCGCTGCTCGGCGGCGCTGTCAGCGTAATGGCGCTGGGCGTGGCCGGTTCAACCAGCGCCTGCGCCCAGACCGAACGGCGCTTTCCCTTTGCGTTGACCGACGCCGAGTGGCGGCGACGGCTGACGCCGATGCAATATTATGTGTTGCGTCAGGAAGGGACGGAGCGCCCCTTTTCGCACCCGCTGAATAACGAACATCGCGCCGGACAATTTGCCTGTGCCGGCTGTGCACTGCCGCTATTTTCGTCCACAACAAAGTTCGACAGCGGCACCGGCTGGCCCAGCTTTTATCGCCCGCTGACCAACGCCGTCGGCACGTCAACCGACATCACGCTCGGCTTTCCGCGGACCGAAGTCCATTGCCGGCGCTGTGGCGGGCATCTGGGCCATGTCTTTGACGACGGGCCGCGACCGACGGGCCTGCGCTATTGCATGAACGGCGCCGCGCTGACCTTCACGCCGGCCTGAACAGCCAGCCATTGCTATTTTCGCGCTGAGCGGCTAGGGGCTGCGCAGCGAGACGAGCGACCGGACAATTTCCGGCGCGGATCCGGCAGCGTGATTGCCCGCACCGACAGTGCGCGGCCAGCCGGACATTGTGTTCGCCTTTTCCAGAGATTGTCCCCATCACGCGGGCGGTTTCAGACCCGCACGGCGTGCCGGTGTCTGGCTTTGCCCCCGTTTGATCGGCGGCGGGGCCACCACCGCTCGCCATTATCGCATGCGCGCCATGACGGTGCGTCATGCCTGAAAGCATATTATGACAGAATTTACCGATTTCGGCCTTTCCGACCCGCTGCTGACTGCGCTGGCCGCCAAAGGCTATACAACCCCGACCCCCATCCAGATACAGGCCATTCCGCCGGTTCTGGCGCGCCGCGACCTGTGCGGCATTGCGCAGACCGGGACGGGCAAGACCGCAGCCTTTGCCCTGCCCGCGCTCGACCACCTGGCGCGTAACCCCGGCCTGCCGCCCAAGCGGTCGGCGCGGGTGCTGGTGCTGTCCCCGACGCGTGAGCTGGCGGCGCAGATCGCCGACAGTTTCCGCGACTATGGGCGTCATCAGCGCCTCTCGGTCGCCTGCGTTTTTGGCGGCGTCCCCGTCCAGAAACAAATTCGCGCGCTCGTCGGCGGCGTCGATGTGCTGGTGGCAACCCCGGGCCGGCTGCTCGACCTGGTTGACCAGCGCGCCCTGCATTTCAAGGGTGTCGAAATCTTTGTCCTCGACGAAGCCGACCAGATGATGGACCTGGGGTTCATCCACCCGCTGCGCCGCATCCATGGCCTGTTGCCGGCAGAGCGTCAGACGCTTTTCT
Source organism: uncultured Sphingopyxis sp. (assembly GCA_964488705.1). Lineage (GTDB taxonomy): Bacteria > Pseudomonadota > Alphaproteobacteria > Sphingomonadales > Sphingomonadaceae > Sphingopyxis. Next base: position 322 of record CAZAWL010000030.1, on the reverse strand, counting down.
TTTCCGCCACCATGCCAAAGGCGATTGCCGAACTGGGTGACAGTTTCCTGACCGACCCGGTCCGCGTAGCCGTGACCCCTGCCGCAACCACCGCCGAACGCGTGCGCCAGTTGGTGACTTTTGTCGAACAAAAGGAAAAGCCGGCGTTGCTGGCACTGGCACTGGCCAATCAGGACATCGACCGGGCGCTGGTGTTCACCCGCACCAAACATGGGGCCGACCGTGTTGTCCGCCAGCTCGCCGCCTGTGGCATCAGCGCCGCAGCCATCCACGGCAACAAGAGCCAGGCCCAGCGGACAACGGCGCTACAGGCGTTCCGTCA
>CAZAWL010000029.1:0-13594 GCA_964488705.1 uncultured Sphingopyxis sp. | reverse complement strand
ATAATTGGATCCATTGCGGATGAACGGCATGAAACCGGGCGTCTTGATCAACATATTATTGTTGCGGCCGCCCGATTCGAGCAGGCACACGCGCAGCGAAGGATCCTCACTCAACCGGCCCGCCACCGCGCTACCCGCCGAACCGCCACCGATGACGATGATGTCAAACTGTTCCACGCCTATGCCTCTCCCCCCACCGTGTTTGCCCGGCAGGCTCCGTAACTTACATGCGTGTCATTTACTCCGCGGGCAAGGATAAATGTGGGTCCCCACCACCGCGCCGTTCCAACCAACGGGCGCGAATAGTGTCGCTGGTGTCGCGGCTGCCATCATGGGTCCAGCCCGGCGGCTTCAGGATATAGGACAGCTTGTGCCGCCAGGGCGCCCGCCACACGTCCTGCACCATGCCGACCCATTCGTGAAAAACGCTCCACAACAGGTTGAACGTGCCCAGCTGTTTGATGATGCCGTAGCGGATCGGCTCATGCTCAACCTCGGGGGTAAAGGTACCCAGCATCCGGTCCCAGATAATGAACACGCCGGCATAATTACGGTCCAGATAGCGCGGGTTGGTCGCATGGTGGACGCGGTGGTGGCTGGGTGTGTTCATGACATATTCGAACCAGCGCGGCAGCCGTCCCACCGCCTCTGTATGGATCCAGAATTGGTAGATGAGGTTGATGCCGCCGCAAAATAGCAGCATCGCGGGGTGAAAGCCCAATAATATGATCGGCAGGCGGAACAGAAAGGCCAGCGTGAAAAACCCGGTCCAGCTCTGCCTGAGCGCGGTCGACAGGTTGTAATGCTGGCTGCTGTGGTGGTTGACGTGGCTGGCCCAGAACCAGCGCACCCGGTGCCCCGCCCGATGGAACACATAATAGAGAAAATCATCGACGACGAAACACAATGCCCAGCCCCACCACACCCAAGGCACGGTGGCGACCCGAAAGTCATACAGCCAGAACGCGAAGCCGACGATGATCGCGCCGGTTGCGGCCCCGGCGACGGTGCTGCCCAGGCCAAAAGCAAGCGAGGTCAGCGTATCGCGCGGTTCATATTTTTCCGGCGCGCGGCGCCACGCCCAAATCATCTCTATGATGATCAGCGCGACAAACGCCGGTACGGCAAAATCGACGGGGTTGGGCAGACGGTCCATTATCGATCCAAATGCCGCAGGCTCGCGGCCCATATTTGTGCGTCGGGGCCAAGATGCAGGACCACCGGATCCTGCAGTCGTTCCCCCGCTGCGATGGTCAGAAATTCGCGGTCGAGCCGCGCATGGGCGTGACTGTCGAGAAAGCGGCCGACAAATTGCGCACCATGGCGCCGCAACAACATGACCCGTCCCTCGGCATCGCGCAACAACGCGCCAATGCCCGCCCGGTCCACAATCACATCGACCGGGTCAAAGCCGCAATGTGTGGCATCGGCCAGTCGGCGCGCATCATCGACGCCGCCCAGCCGGACATCGCCGCCCAGTCGCATGAGCCGCGCCAGCCATGCTACGACGAGGATCGCCACCAACGACCCCGCCAGCTTGACTGCCAGCAATGTCACCGCCCGCCCGCCAGCATGTCGAGCATGGTGCGCAGACCGCCAAGATCGTAACCGGCGTCATGCGCGGCATGGCACAGCGCATCAGGCGCGGCGCCGCGGCTCGCCTCTGCCAGCGCCCACAAATTGGTCGATCGCGTGCCCGACCGGCAATAGGCGAGCACCGCACCCTGCGCGCCGGCGATAGCGTCAGCCATCGCCGCGACTTGCGGCATGCCGAACCCTGCCTGCGTTACGGGGATGGCGACATAGGCGATGCCGGCATCCGCCGCCGCGGCGGCGATCAGGTCGCCCGGTGTCTGGTCGGCCGATTCCCCGTCCGGGCGGTTGTTGATGATTAACCCCACGCCGGCCGCAGCAGCATCAGCAACGTCAGCAATGCCGATTTGCGGCGACACAAACATGTGGTCGGACAAGCGCTTCAACATGACGGACCGTCTATCAATTTTGAAAGGCGCGGCATAGAGCGTTTTCCAGTCAGGCGGAATCGCCTGACGGTTGAGAAAACGCGCTAAAACAATGAACTATCGCAGTATCACACGGCCACCGGCCGTTCACCCGGCCCCGTCGTCGTCGACGCGCCACCCGTCCCGCGCGAGACGACTTCGGCAAATTTTTGCCGATAGTGCGGATGTTCGGTGCCCATCCACCGGTCCCACCAGGTGAAGTACAAGCCATAATTGTGGTTGAAGCTGCCGGCATGGTGCAGGTCATGATGGGTGGTCGTGTTGATCCAGCGGGTCAACGGCGTCGCCAGCCACCAGCGCGGCATGAATTCGAAACCCGCATGGCCCATGGCGTTGCGGATGATCTGGAAATTGAGCCAGGCGAACATGACCCAGCCCGGCGTGGCAATGAAAAACTGCCAGAGCGGGACGAACATGAACATCACCACGGCCTCAGGGATCGCAAAGCTGTAGGCCGCCCAGGGCGTCGGCGTGATCGACCGGTGGTGTGCGCGGTGAAAGGTCTTGAACAGCCGCGGATGATGCATGAAACGGTGCGCCCAATAGAAATAGGCGTCGTGGGCGATCACGATGCCGGCGAGGACCGCGAGGTCCCAGGCCCAGCCAAAGCTGCCGTCGAATTTCTTAAAAATGCCGTTCTGCGTGCCCCAGATCAGAAACAGCGCGCAAAAGCTGTAGACCAATGCGGATTGCAACGACTGCAAAAATTCACGCCGCTGTTCGGCTGCGCTCGCCTCCCTTCCCTGAATCTTGCGCTGGCGCAGCGAGCTGCGCCGCAATGCCCAGACGATCGCGACCGTCACCGACGCGGCGATGAGATAGCGGCCAAAGTCGAAGGCAAAGATGAACGGCCCCTTTTCAAGGAGGATCGCGAGCGGCGGGATGGCGTTGACGTCGATCATAGAAATCCACGATTCCTGAAAATGGCGGGAGAGCCAAAAAGCGATTGTGGCGATGCCGGAACTGAACGCCACGATCACCGCAATTTTCGATTCAGGCTAGCCGATTTCAGAATCGGCCAGATGCTGTGCGCGATAGGCACTGGGCGTCATGCCATGTGCGTCCCGAAACGCACGGTTAAAGGGGCCCAGCGAACCGAAGCCGGCGTCCAATGCCATCGTCAAAATCGGTACCTCACGCTGGGTCTGGTCCGCCAGCGCCTCACGCACCTCGGCCAACCGGTAGCTATTCAGAAATGCGGTGAAATTGCGATAGCCCAGTTCGCCGTTGATCAGGCGGCGCAGGCGATATTCCTGCTCGCCCAGCTGTGCCGCCAATGCCGCAATCGTCAATCCCTCGCTGCGATGGGGCCTGTCGTGGGTCATGTGCGCCATCAACCGCTGTGCCAGTGGTGACGGGTCGACCGGCGGCGCATCCGCCCTGTCGCCGGCCGACGGCGCTGGCGCGGCAAACAGCCCGGGCTGTGCAAAGCGATAGAGCGCCGCTGAAACCACCAACGTCGCGACAAGGATCGCGAAATCCGTCGCCAGCCGAATGACGGGGACCCAACCATCCGGTTGGCCCGGCACCTCGACCAGGCCGATCCACAGCACGAACAGACCAATGGTCCAGATCAAGATGGTACGCAGCCGTCGCCGGGCGTCGACCAGGTCGTCATCGCGGCCGCGCCAGGCGTGGAGGACACCGGCGAGGGCAAAGCCGATCAACCCGGCGCGGGTCATCAGCCACAGGGTGAAATCAAATTGTCCGGTGAACGCGAACAGCACCCACTGCGCCGTCGGCAGCGCGGCAAAGGCGGCGGTCAGCAGCCAGCGGCGCCAGCCGATCCGCGGCGCGTCGGTGAACCAGCAATAGGCAAACAGCCAGAAAAAGGGCGACGCCATGACCGACGCGATATCGAACAGCGCGTCCACGCCGCTGGCCGGGAATGCCAAGCGCACGGGACGGGCGAGCATATAGGCAATGATCGCGGCGTTGAGGGCCGCCGCCATGCGGGCGGGCAGCGCCGTGCGCCAATCGCGGACCAGCAGCATGGTCCACAGTGATAGCAGACCGACCACCCCGCCCCGCACCAGCATCTCTGCAGAGACCATGGCAAAGTCGCCGTTCATGCGGGTAGCGTTTCAGGGCTTTCGGCCTGTTGCCGTTCCCACATGGCCGCGTAAAGCCCGCCAGCACGCAACAATTGCCGATGTGTGCCGCGTTCGCGCACCACGCCGTCCTCCAGCACGATAATCTGGTCCGCCCGGGCGATGGTCGACAGACGATGCGCTATCACAATCGCCGTCCGGTTCTGTGCAATCGTGTCGAGCGTGTGCAATATGCTTGCCTCGGTGCGGCTGTCGAGCGCACTCGTGGCTTCATCGAGGATGAGTATCGGCGGATTTTTGAGCAGGGTCCGGGCAATCGCCACGCGCTGTTTTTCCCCGCCCGACAGTTTCAACCCGCGTTCGCCGACTTCGCTGTCATAGCCGTCAGGCAGCGCCTCTATGAACTCGCCAATCGCGGCACCATGCGCGGCGGCCCGTACCTCTGTTTGAGTGGCGTTGGCACGGCCATAGGCGATGTTATAGCCGATCGTGTCGTTAAACAGCACCGTGTCCTGCGGTACGATGCCGATGGCGTCGCGCAGGCTGGCCTGGGTGACAGAACGGATATCCTGTCCATCGATCAGGATGGCGCCGCCCGTCACGTCAAAAAAACGGAACAACAACCGGGCGATCGTCGATTTGCCGGATCCCGAGGGGCCGACAATGGCCAGCGTGCTCCCCGCCGGCACGTCAAAGCTGACATCGTGCAGAATCACCCGGTCCGGATCATAGGCGAAGGAAACGCTGTCAAAGCGGATGGCGCCACCCCCATGGGCCAGTGCGACAGCGCCGGGCGCATCGGCAATCTCCGCCGGTGTGTCCAGCAACGCAAACATGGCGGCCATGTCGGTCGTGCCCTGGCGGATGGTGCGATACACCATGCCCAGCATGTCGAGCGGGCGAAAAAGTTGCACCAGCATCGTATTGACGATGACCACGTCGCCCGTCGTGAACGAACCGAGCGACCAGCCCCAAACGGTGTAGGCCATGGCCCCGGCCAGCATGATGTTGGTGATCAGCGATTGGCCGACATTCAGCCAGGCGAGCGAATTTTCCGACCGCACCGCGGCCTTGGCATAAGTGCGCACCGCTGTGCCGTACCGATCAGCCTCCCGCTGTTCCGCCGCGAAATATTTGACCGTTTCGTAATTGAGCAGGCTGTCCAGCGACCGCCCCATGGCCATGCTGTCGAGGTCATTCATCTGTGCCCGCAACGCATTGCGCCAATCGGTCACTTTGCGCGTGAAGAGGAGGTAGGCGGCCACCATCACGGCGGTGGCCAGCGCGAGCCACGGGCTGAATTTGACCGAAAAGATGACCATCACCGCGATCAGTTCAATCAGGGTCGGCGCGAGGTTGAACAGCATGAAATAGAGCATGATGTCGATGCTCTTGGTGCCGCGGTCGATGACCTTGGTAATCTCCCCCGTGCGACGCGCGAGATGAAAGCGCAGCGACAGGCGGTGCAAATGCGTGAACACCGCCTCTGCCAGATGCCGCGTGGCATCCTGTCCCACCGTTTCAAAAATGGTGTTGCGCAGATTGTCGAACAATACGGCGGCAAAGCGTGCGCCAGCATAGGCGACCACCAGGCCGATGGTCAGCGCGAGGCCGGGTGCCATGCCGGGAACCATGCGGTCGATGATTGCGCCGAACACGAACCCCATCGACAGCTGAACCGCCTTTGATGCCAGGACGAAAAGCGCAGCAAATGCTATGCGCAGGCGCTGCCCCGGCTGATCATGCGGCCACAGATAGGGCAGGAACCGCCGCAGCGTCGGCAGCAGATCGCCGTCACTGGGCGATGCGGTGTTGGGTTCGGCGGCTTGCATCAACCACCAATAGGGACGCCAGGGCACCCATTTCAAGCGCGACGCGCAGCGACGATGGTCAGGGCATGTCGCGGATGATCAACCGGTAGCGGATACACGGTGCCGCAGCGGCGGGCGCGCCGGCCACGACCGGCGCCGGACAGGCGGTTGCCCGTTCGGTTTGGCCGGCGATGGTAGTGACCGTCCGGCTGGCTTGCCCGGTGTCAGGGGCAGGGCCGCTGCGTACCATCTGGTTGATGATCGTCGCCCGCGCGCTGGCCAGTGCGGTCGCCCTCACCGGCGTTGCGGACTGCGCCGACCCGGGCGTTGCCGTGCCGAGCGCCACCGCGCACACCAGGGCCGGGACCAGCGGGGCAATGCCCGCACGCCGCAGGATCATCCGGGCGTAGACAACCGGATCGGCCGCATCGGCCGATCGGGCGGGCGGCAAATTCCCCCATGCGGCATTGCCCTGTGTGGCATTCGCCCGATGGCCCGACTGTGCCGTACCCGTAACCGCGTGATTGACCACCAATAGCCTCCGCCAGCAAGCTGTGATGCGCTGGAGAAGGGTGGAACGGCACGACATGCCGGATGTTTAGGGTGCGACCCGTCGGCGCCGCGACGCGCTTAACGAAGCTGCATCACCGCGGCACAAGGTTAGCGGACATTAACCATGTCGGGGTCTGCGGCAAAAGAAGAAAGGGCCGCGCCGGTTGCCCGTGCGCGACCCCATTCTGATTTCGGAATCGGGTGGGCGCGATCAGCGCTTGCCGGTCATCGCCATCGAACCGAATGCGCCGGCATTAACGGTGCCGGTCAAAACGTCACCGTCCACGGTTGCTTCGCAGGTCAGCGTCATCGGCATCGGCACCTTCATCTGCATCTTCCAACGCAGCGTGTTGCCGTCGACGACGCCGTCTTCGACGTCGAGCGAGCCCATCGCACCGGCATTCTGGCCAGTCCAGCTGTTGCCGTCGGTCTTTACCGTGAGCGTCGATTTCTGGTCGCCCATCGGCGATTTGGTGATGCATTCATAATTGCCATCAAGCGACATGGTCATTCCTCTCTCTATCTGAAAATCTAAGGCCCAGCCGTCACTGGCCACCCAGCGTTGCTGTGTCCACTTCTTCGACCGGCAAATTCAATCCGTCAAGTTGCGGACGCACCACATTGAGGTCGCCGACGATGATGTAGACGAACCGGCTGGGGTCGACCAACCGGCGGATCGCACCATCCATCTGTTCGCGCGTCATCGCCCGATAACGGCCCGCCAGATCCTCATAATATGTGTCTGGCCGGCCATTTTCGATGATGGCCGAAATGCCGTTCAGTACGGATTCTGACGTTTCAAACTCACCGGGCAGTTCGCGGATGCTGCCATTGACGGTCCGCGCCAGTTCGGCATCGGTCACGCCGTTGGTGGTCAGAAAGCCGCCAATATCGCTCTGCAGTTCACGGATCGTGTCCGCCGTGCGGTCCGCCTGAACAGGCGCGAACGCGATAAAGGTCGCGCGTTCTTCATTGCCCCCGATCTGCGAGCGCGAACCATAGGACCAGCCCTTGGTCTCTCGCAGGTTCATGTTGATGCGCGACAGGAAATTGGCGCCCAGAACGTCGTTGGCCGCCCGCAGGTCGACCAGGTCGTCGCGGCCGCGCGCGTTCAGCACTTGCGCCGCAATCACGATCGACTGCGGACTGTTCGGCCGGTTGACGAGCAGGATGCGCGGCGTCTGGTCGGGGATAGTGGCTGAAAAATCCTTTGTCCCGCGGGCCACGGCTGGTGCCTGCCAATTGCCAAAGGCGCGGTTGAGTTCGCCGATGACCGTCCGCAGGTCGGTATCGCCGACGATATAGATCGCGGCATTGTCCGGTCGGATCCAGCGTTGATGGCTGGTTACCAGATCGTCGCGGCTGATCGCCGTTACGGTGCCGACCGTACCGGTCGCGGCCACACCGCCATAGGGGTGGTTCGGGCCATAGAGCGTCTGCCCGATAATGCGTCCGGCGAGGCCATTGGGACTGTTCAGTTCCTGCGCGATGCCGGCCAGCTGCTGCGCACGCAGCCGCTCGACCTCCGTCGGGGCGAATGCGGGATTGCGCACAACATCGGCCCACAGCGCCATTGCCTGACGCATATTCGTGGTCAACGCATAGATGCTGACGCCGCTATTGTCGGTCGTCGCATAGGTGTCGACGCTGGCGCCGAGCCGTTCCTGCGCCTCGGCCAGAGCACCCGAATCGAGGCTGGTCGTCCCTTCGTCCATCAGCCGCAGCATCAGCGTCTGCAGCCCCATCCGTTCGCGTGGGTCGGATGCGGTGCCGGCGTCAAAGACGATCGACCCGCGCACCACCGGCACAGCCGTCCGGCGAACAAAATAGACGGGGATGCCATTGCGAAGCGTCCCGCGTTCGATGTCCGGGAAGTCGAGGTCGCCAATCGCCTGCAGCGGTGGCGGCGGAATCGCCGGACCGGTCGCGGCGGCGGGCGCCGGTGCCGGTTCGACGACGGCAGCCGCCGTTTGGTGATACCGGTCGGCTTCGACGGGAACCGTCAGGCCGGGACGGCCCATGACCCGTTCGGTGGCACTGGTCGGCGCGCGATAATAGTTGGCGGCAAAGGCGGCATCGGTCGCGTCGGTAATCGCTCCGCCACGCCCGTCACCGGTGTCGGTGCGCGGTCCGGGACGATAGGTGAGCGAAAAGACGGGACGCGACAGCCAGCGCTGGGTGGCAGCCTGGACGCTGGCCGGGGTAGCGGCCGCAAATCGACGGATCTGCGTCCGGAAATAGCCCGGGTCACCGGCAAAGAGCTGGCTCTGTGCCAGCGCGACAGCCTTGCCGCCAAAGCCGCCGACCGATTCCAGCCCGTCAAGCTGGCCCGACAGGCCCGACATGACGGTGCGGCGCACCTCGTCGGGCGTCGGCCCTTCGGCGATGAACTGATTGACGATTTCATCGAGGCGGCGCGACAGCAGATCGGCATCGACACCGGGCCGAAGGTCCGCTGACACGACGAATATGCCCATGTCCTCAAATGGCTGCGCATTCGCGCTGACGCTGATCGCCAACTGTTCGTCGCGCACCAGAATATTGTCGAGGCGTGAGCTGTTGAGCCCGCCAAGCGCACTGGCCGCAACCTGCAACAGCGGCGCTTCTTCGCTGCTCCAGCCCGGAATCGTCCACATGCGGAACATCCGGGTCGTCGCAATCTGATCCGTCACTTCGCGCGCCAGCGGAGCCGGAAGCGTCGGAATCTCGATCGGGCGTTCGACCACATCGGGCCCACGCGGGATGGAACCGAACCAGCGTTCAACCATCGGCCGCGCGGTTTCGGCGTCAATGTCGCCCGCGAGCACCAGCACCGCATTGTTGGGGCCATAGTTGGTGCGGAACCAGTTCTGCACCGTGTCGAGGCTGGCCGCATTCAGGTCGTCCATCGAACCGATAGTGCTGTGGTGATAGGGGTGGCCACGCGGCGTCAAATTTTCAAAGATATAATAGCGCAAAAGGCCGAACGGTTGATTGTCGCCCTGACGCTTTTCATTCTGGACAACGCCGCGCTGATTATCGAGCTTTTCCTGCGTCACCGCGCCGAGGAGGTGCCCCATGCGGTCCGCCTCCAGCCACAGCGCACGGTCCAGCGCGCCGGTCGGCACCGTCTGGAAATAATTGGTGCGGTCGGGGTTGGTCGTGCCGTTGGTGTCGGTCGCGCCAATATCCTGCAACCAGGAGAAGAAATCGCCCGGCGCATTTTCGCTGCCGTTGAACATCAGATGTTCAAACAGATGGGCAAAGCCGGTGCTGCCGGCGGGTTCGTCCTTTGACCCGACATCATACCATACCGACATGGCAACCACGGGTGCCTTGCGGTCGGTATGCACGACAACGGTCAGGCCATTGTCGAGAGTGAACCGTTCATAGGGAATGTCGATCCGTTCGACCAACGCGGTCACCGCGCTGTCGTCGCTCGCCGCGGCACGTTGCGCCACAGCCGGTCCGGTAAAGCTCAAAATGGCGGCGGCAGCAGCGATGATCGGCAGCCGCAATGAACGCAATTGCATAGGGGTTCCTCTCTCCTCGTCATCGCGCCACGTGCCAGAGAGGCATGTCCTGGGGGGAGGGGCGCGACGAACGGCTATCTATAGCCCGCCCGTCGGGCTGCGCAAGATGCGCCTGCACCGCGTCACGGGCGGTACCAACGCGGGTTTGACGCCCGCAATGCCGCCGGGTCGAACAACACAGGTTTGAGCCGGTGCGCCGCGAATAGGCGGGCCTGATCGCTATGGTGCGGCGAGTCGGGTCGGCGGGTTGCTGCGCCAAAGGGCTGGATCGATTCCGACGTGAGGCTGCCGTCGCGGCCCCAGCGCACGAACATCAAAAAGCTGTCGCCGTGCCGCACGCGATAGCGCCCGTCAGGCTCGACATCCCACAATGTCGATGCGCGCAGCGTATCATTGCCGCCATCGAGCGGCAGATCGACCCGGCTAGGCCCCTCGCCATGGCGCAAACGAAGGACATCGCCCAGCGGCGGATCGACCGTGCCGAAATTGTCGATGAGATGCATCGTCGCGTCCATCAATATGGCATCGACATCGGGCTGTTCGCCGGTGCGCAGATAATGCGCGCGGTTGGCCGGACGCAGCACCGTCAGTGCCAACGCGTCCCCTTCGCCCCGGCCATCGAGCCGCCAGTCCCAGCGCGACAGGATGTGGCGTGCCTCATCGGCCCGGCGGTCGGCAGGCCGCGACGCGAGCAGACGCTGCATAAAGGCAGCGGCGTAGCCGGTGCGCGAATAGCCGGTGTCATATTTTATCCGCTTCAGCCCCGCTTCGTCGATCTGTCCCGCCGCCTCGAACAGTTCGATGGCACGGATGCTGCGGTTGGTTTCATCCAGCTCCACCCCCATGCGCGGGTCAAATGACTGGGGGTCCAATTCGTCGCCCGGGCCCGCCGCCGTGAACGGGGTATTGTTGGCGTTCATGACATAGCCCGACGCGGGGTTGAGCAATGTCGGCACGCGAGAAAAGGGCAAGGTCGCACGCCACAGCGCGCGACTTGTGTCACCGGGCAGGACCGAGCGCCAGTCATATCCCGCCGGGCGGTCGGGGAACATGGCATTGTAAAACAGGCCGATATTCCCCGCCCGGTCGGCATAGACAAAATTGGTCGCAGGCACGCCCTGCCCCGCCATTGCCGCCTGCCATTCGGACAGATTGCGCGCCTTTTGGACCCGATAATATTGGGTGACCATGTCGAGACGGTCGATGCCTGCATAACGGATCGCAAAGGCGCCATCATCATTGACGATGACCGGGCCATGGACCGAACGATACAGTGTGCGCGGCACCGGAATGGTGAAGGGACCCCATTTGACGCGCAGCCAGACCCGCCGCGTTTCCAGGTCGCGCCACTGGCCGTCAAAGCGATAGCGGCTGCCGCTATCGTCCAATGTCAGCCGGTAAATATCGATGAGGTCGGGCCGGTTGACCGTATTGGTCCAACCCAGATCGCGATTATGGCCGAGGAATGGATAGGGCGATCCGGGGAAGGTCGCGCCCGCAAAGTCCCACCCCTGCCCCGAATGCACCACCAGTTCATACCATGCGACGCCGCCGGTCCATGGCTGGTGCGAATTGGACACGAGCCAGGTTGCCCCATCGGTTGTGCGCGCGGGTGCCACGGCAAAGGCATTGGAACCATTTTCCGCGTCCCCGCCGGCCAATAGCGATCCGGCGAAACGCCGACCGGCCAGCCCGTCAATCTCGCCGCGCGCGGCGACGTTCGCGGCCGAAATGCCCGGCGTCGGCGGACCGCCCTCGCGGCCCAGCGGCTTGCCCTCCACCAGCGCACCCAGCACCGAATCGAGACCAAAGAAAAAGGGCGAGCGGATGACGAACCCGGCCACCACATCTTCGGGTCGCACGGGGAAAAGATTGCGCAGGCGCACCTCGTCGGGGTGGCGTTCGGCGTAGCGGTTGAGCCCGGCCGCATAGGCGGTGAACAACAGTTTCACGTCGTCGGGCAGCCGGGCATATTGCCGGTCGACCGTGCCGCGTCCGTCGATCAGATAGCCCGCAAAATCGGCCTTGGCACCATCCGCACCGTTGATCGCGCCCATGCGGCCGCGCGTCATCGCCAACACTTCCTCCAGCGTCGCAAAATCATCTTCGGCATGGGCGTAACCGACGCCATACGCGACGTCGGCATCGGTCGCGCCAAAGATGTGCGGCACGCCATAGCTGTCACGCGCGATACGGACGTCAGTCGGGGTATAGGCAATCGCAGCGGGTGCCCGGGCGGTCAGCGGTTCCCACGTGGCAAGGCCGATCGCAATCAGGCCAACAAGAACGGCCAGCGTGATCAAAAATTTGCGCATCGCGCCTTCTCCCTGCCGCAGCACCCCGATGCGTTGGGTAACCGGAGCGCGGCTCCGCAGCAAGCTAATAGCCCCGCACCCCTTGTGTGATAATTTTGCAACATTATCTTCGCCCCGATCCCGCCTTACATGTGCAACGCGGCATGGGCGGAACGCTGATAACGGGACAGACGCATGAACCTCGAAAAATTGACCGACCGGGCCAAAGGATTTTTGCAGGCCGCGCAAACCATCGCCATCCGCATGAACCACCAGCGCATCGGGCCGGACCATCTGCTCAAAGCGTTGCTCGACGATAGCGAGGGCATGGCGGCGGGATTGATCAACCGGGCCGGGGGCGACGCCAAGGCGGCGCTGGCAGCGATCGATGCGGCACTGGCGAAGGTACCAGCCGTCACCGGCAGCGGCGCGCAATCCGCACCGGGCATGGACAATGACCTTGTCCGCACACTCGACACCGCCGAACAGCTGGCGACCAAATCCGGCGACTCCTTCGTCACGGTCGAACGGCTGCTGTTGGCCCTGGCCGCCGCCAAAACGAGCAGCGCCGGACAGGCGCTGGCCGCCGCCGCGGTCACTGCCGAAGGGCTGAATCAGGCAATCAACGCGCTGCGACAGGGACGGACCGCCGACACCGCCGGGGCCGAGGACCGTTATGACGCGCTCAAGAAATTTGCCCGCGACCTGACCGAAGCGGCGGAGGACGGCAAGCTCGATCCCGTGATCGGCCGCGACGAGGAAATTCGCCGGACGGTTCAGATCCTCGCACGGCGGACGAAAAACAATCCGGTGCTGATCGGTGACCCCGGCGTCGGCAAGACCGCCATCGCCGAGGGGCTGGCGCTGCGAATCGCCAATGGTGACGTGCCCGATACCCTCAAAGGGCGGCGGCTCATGTCGCTCGACATGGGGTCGCTGATCGCCGGCGCGAAATATCGCGGCGAGTTTGAAGAACGGCTGAAAGGCGTGCTGGACGAGGTGAAGGCCGGCGAAGGCCACATCATCTTGTTCATCGACGAAATGCATACGCTCATCGGCGCGGGCAAGAGCGAAGGTGCGATGGATGCCGGCAATTTGCTCAAACCGGCATTGGCCCGCGGCGAGCTCCATTGCATCGGCGCGACCACACTCGATGAATATCGCAAATATGTCGAAAAGGACGCCGCGCTGCAACGCCGGTTCCAGCCGGTCTTTGTCGGCGAGCCGACTGTGGAGGACAGCATCTCCATCCTGCGCGGACTCAAGGAAAAGTACGAGCTGCACCACGGCGTGCGCATCACCGACGGGGCAATCGTGGCGGCTGCGACGCTTTCCAACCGTTATATTTCCGAC
>CAZAWL010000028.1:0-13879 GCA_964488705.1 uncultured Sphingopyxis sp. | reverse complement strand
GGTCGCGCCAATCAGGGGCTATCCGGCAACACGGCTCTGCAACAAAGGGGCGGGTGCGCCAGTGCCGGTGGGGAATGGTCAGGGCTTGGTCATGAAACGGGCCACCGTTCCAGAGGATGATGTCGAGGTCGATGGGCCGCGCCGACCAGATTTGTCCGCGCCTATTCCGTCCCAAATCCCGTTCGATCTGCTTGAGCAGCGCCAGGAATTCGTCGGGGGGAAGGTCGCACGCAACGACCCACGCGGCGTTGACATAGCTGCGCCGCGACGGCCCGACAGGGCGGCTCAAGCGCATCGGGCTTGTCCGGACGATGGTTGCGCCAAACGCTTTGACGTGGTCGGCGGCAGCCATGATGGTCAGCCGCGGGTGCCCATGCGCGCTGCTGCGCTGATTGGCGCCGACACCGATAACATAGTGATGGGCCGGTTCGGGCATCAGATCAGTGGGGAAAATTCCGCGACGACATTGGCATAGAGGGTCCGTTTGAACGGCACGATCAGGTCCACCACCCGGTCGGGCGCAACCCATTGCCAGGCGCGGAATTCCGGGTGTTGCGTGGCGATATTGATATCGGCGTCAGAGCCTGAAAACCGCATCAGGAACCACCATTGCCGTTGTCCGCGATACCGCCCTTTCCACATCTTTCCGACCAGATGTGGCGGGAGGTCATAGAGATGTTCACTGCTGCTGCGGGCAATGATGTCGACCAGTCCCGGCGCGACGCCCGTTTCCTCCCCCAGTTCGCGCAGCGCTGCAGCCTGCGGGTCTTCACCCGCGTCGATGCCGCCCTGCGGCATTTGCCATGCGTCGGCACTGGAATCGAGCCTCTGCCCGACAAATACCAACCCGTCGCGATTGACCAGCATCACCCCGGCACAGGGGCGATAGGGCAGGTGCGCGAATTCGTCGGCGATACTGTTTGACATGGCTCCACCCTCGCTTGCTGTGCCGCCATAGCGCCAATGACGATCGGTGTGGCGCGCTTTTTTTGGGTGGTAGAACAAAATCTATTTGGCCTCGCTGCATCGTCGGGCCTAGAAAGGCCAAACATCGCAGTCGGGTCAGGAAACCAAGAACAATGGCGTCAGCCGCAACAGCCGATAATGTTCACCCATCCACCAATAGCATAGCCAGCGATGCCGTCGTTGTCCGTTTTGCGGGCGACAGCGGTGACGGGATGCAGTTGACCGGCGGGCAATTTACGCTGTCCTCCGCACTGGCGGGCAACGACTTTGCGACTTTTCCGGACTTTCCGGCGGAAATCCGTGCGCCGCAGGGCACATTGTTCGGTGTGTCGGCGTTCCAGATCAATTTTGGGTCGTCGGCTATCGAGACGGCGGGTGACGCCCCCGACGTGCTGGTGGCGATGAACCCTGCGGCGCTCAAGACCAATGTGGGGGATTTGAAGCCGGGCGGGCTGATTATTGCCGACAGCGGCGAATTTAACGCACGCAATCTGGCAAAGGCGCAATATGCGGCGAACCCGCTGGAGGATGACAGCCTCGCCCCGTGGCAGGTTGTGCATTTCAATATCAGCCAGCTGACGCTCGATGCCGTCAAACCCTTTGGTCTCGGCAATAAAGAGGCGCTGCGTTGCAAGAATATGTGGACGCTGGGGCTCGCGCTGTGGATGTTCGACCGGGACCGGGCGCCGATTGAACAATGGTTGCAGACCAAGTTCGCCAAGAATCCGGTGCTGGCCGATGCCAATATTGCGGCGCTAAATGCCGGTCATGCCTATGGTGAAACCGCTGAAATCGGGACCCCGGGCACGGTCGCCATCCCGCAGGCGCATGTCGGCGCCGCACCGGTTGAGCCGGGCCTCTATCGGACGATCACGGGGGCCGACGCCATTTCCTATGGCCTTGTCGCCGGGGCACAACTGGCCGGTCTCAAACTGTTTTTCGGCGGCTATCCGATTACGCCCGCTTCGGCCATTCTCCATGCCCTGTCGCGCCTCAAGGAATATGGCGTCACGACCTTTCAGGCGGAGGATGAGATTGCCGCGATCGCATCGGCGATCGGCGCATCCTACGCCGGGCAATTGGGTGTCACCAGTTCGTCCGGTCCGGGCATCGCGCTGAAAGGTGAGGCGATGGGTCTGGCGGTGATGACCGAACTGCCGCTGGTGATCGTCAACAGCCAGCGCGGTGGACCGTCTACCGGGCTTCCCACCAAGACCGAGCAATCCGACCTCTATCAGGCCGTCTATGGCCGCAACGGCGACACGCCGATGCCGGTGATTGCGGCGCGCAGCCCGGTCGATACGTTTGACTGCGCTATCGAGGCCGTGCGGATCGCGACCCAGTTTATGACGCCGGTGATGCTGTTGACCGATGGCTATATCGCCAATGCGGCGGAACCATGGAAGGTGCCGGACATGTCGGGTTACGCGCCCTTTCCGAAGGCCTTTTTGGCCGAAAAGCCGGCGGATGGTTTCAAGCCCTATGGCCGCGATGACAAATTGGCGCGCCCGTGGGTCAAGCCCGGCACGCCCGGTCTGATGCACCGCATCGGCGGGATCGAAAAAGAGGTTGATACCGGCCATATCAATTACAGCCCCGCCAACCATCAGGCGATGACCGACATCCGCAAGGCAAAGGTCGACGGCGTCGCCGACCATATTCCGGACCAGGACATTGCGCTGGGTGGGGAGGGCGGACGGCTCGCCATCGTCGGCTGGGGCTCCACCTTTGGCCCGATACATCAGGCGGTGCGCCGGGCGCGGGCCAAGGGCCACGACGTCAGCCATATTCACATCCGCCATATATGGCCGATGCCCAAAAATCTGGGCGAGCTGTTGCGCAGCTATGACCGCGTGATCGTGCCGGAAATGAATACCGGTCAGCTCAAGACGCTGCTGCGCGACCAGTTTCTGGTTGACGCCCAGCCACTGAACAAGGTGAGCGGACAGCCATTCCGCATCGCGGAGATTGAGGCGGCGATTGACGGGGCCTTGGGGTGAGTAACACGGCGCTCATCGTTATAGATGTGCAGAACGGACTGCTCTCTGAACCCGAAAAGGTTCACGATCCGGAGGGTGTTTTGACGCGGATCAGCGGATTGGTCGCGCGTGCGCGGGACGCAAATGTTCCTGTGCTGTTTGTTCAGCACGAAGGGACCGAGGAAGGTCACCCTTTGAGGAAGTCGCTCGACGGCTGGAAGATACACACCGGCACCGGCTATCGTGACGGGGATGAGGTTGTCGAGAAACGCGATTGTGACGCTTTCCAGAACACCGACTTGCAATCACGGCTGGACAGTTCGGGAATCCGGCACCTTGTTGTAGCAGGCATGTGTTCGGAATATTGCGTCGATACAACCGTTCGGCGGGCCTACTCGCTTGGCTATGATGTGACTTTGGCAAGCGATGCGCACACCACGATATCAAAGGATCATCTGGAGGCGGACGTGATTGTCCGGCACCACAATGCAATTCTCGGCTCCGGCTTTGCCAAGGGCGAGACAAGCGCAAACATAGATTTTCGGAATTAGAAGGTTCCAACAATGAACGAGATGACAACGGTCGCGAAAACGTCGCCCAAGGATTGGGAGACCGACCAGGAAGTCCGCTGGTGCCCCGGTTGCGGGGATTATGCCATCCTGAAGGCGGTGCAGCGCACCATGCCGGAGATAGGGGCGACGCCGGAGAATACCGTGTTCATCTCTGGCATCGGCTGCTCCAGCCGCTTTCCCTATTATATGGAAACATATGGGTTCCACACCATCCACGGCCGCGCGCCGGCGGTGGCGACGGGGGTAAAGCTGGCCAATCCGGACCTCGATGTCTGGATTATCACGGGTGATGGCGACGCATTGTCGATCGGCGGCAACCACAGCATGCATTTGTTGCGCCGCAATCTGGACTGCCAGATCATGCTGTTCAACAACGAGATTTACGGGCTGACCAAGGGCCAATATTCGCCGACGAGCCGCGTCGGAACCCGCTCACCATCCACACCCTTTGGCTCGGTCGACCGGCCTGCCAACCCCTGTGCCTTCGCTTTGGGCTCAGGCGCGCGATTTGTTGCACGCGGGTTCGACGTAAACAAGAATCTGCCCGACGTCCTCAAGGCAGCGCACGCGCACAAGGGTGCAGCATTTATCGAGATATTTCAGAACTGTATCGTCTATAATGCTGATGTGTTCGCACCCTTTACCGAAAAGGCGAATGCCGCACAGCAGTTATGGCTGACCAATGGCGAGCCGATGCTCTTTGCCGGCGGCACCAAGGGCATCGCGATGGACATGGACACGCTGACGCTCAAGGTGGTCGACGTGGCCGACGGCGATTGGCAGGATGCGGCGGTTATCACGCACAACGTCAAAAACCGGGCCATCGCGCACATGCTCGTCGAGATGCCGTTCGGAGAATTTCCGATGGCGCTGGGTGTGCTCTATGACGATCCGCGCCCGACATTCGACAGCGCCGTCGTGGAACAGAACGCCAAATTGTCGGAGGGCAAAACCCCGGATTTGCAGGCCCTGATCTCCAAAGGACAAACCTGGACGGTGTCCTGACGATGTACCCCGGCGGGCAAAAGTTGAGGTTGTTAGCGCAGGCAATCGCATCGCTGGCCCTGTGCACCCTCGTCCCGTCCAACCTGTCGGCGCAACAATTTACAATCAGCGCGCCTGCGGATGGGACGTGGGGCCGGCTCGTCTTGGCCGTCGTCGATCATGGCCGCGCATACCCCAGCGGGGGGTATTGGTGTCCGGATGACGAAGCTGCTGATGCCGTGTGCCTTGGTGCTGATCTGGTGGAAGGGCCTGCGGAAATCGTCGCCTATCTCTCGCCGCGTCCTGCCGGATGGCGCGACCCCGGCCCGCGCCCGCGCGTGCGCTTCATCGGCGGCCATGCCGTGCGATGGGTCGATTCGGGGCGGCGACTGGCCATACTCGAACAGACGAGCGGCAGCTATTTGTGGCGGGTGTGGTCCGTACCGGTCGAGCGTGACTGGGCCTGTATCGATCCGCTGATTGTCCAACGTTTTTCGCTGACGACGCAGCTGCGTTTCCGGCGACGGGGGCCATCGGAGCACTGTTTTCGCCTGTCGCAACTGCGATGAGCGAGCCACAGATCCTCTGGCTCCGCCGCGACCTGCGCGTGTCGGACCAGGCGGCGCTGCGCGCGGCGGCGGCAGCGGGTCCGGTCATTCCGGTTTATGTGCTCGACGATGAAACGCCGCGACACCGCCGCATGGGCGGCGCGTCACGATGGTGGTTGCACCACAGCCTCTCGTCGCTCGATGCCGACCTGCAAAAACGCGGTTCCCGGCTGATCCTGCGACGCGGCGCGGCGGCGGATTGCATCGCCCAACTGGTCACGGAAACCGGTGCCGGCGCGGTACACGCGCTGCACCATTATGAACCTTGGTGGCGCAACGCCGAAACGGCCCTGGCAAAGGCGTTGCCAGCGACGGCGGCGCTGCATCTGCACGACGGAAATTATCTGCTGCCGCCGGGAACCGCGCGCACCGGGTCCGGCGGATTGTTCAAAATCTACACGCCGTTCTGGCGTGCATTATCGGCGCAGATGCCGCCACCGCAGCCGGTGCCGGGACCTGACCGGCTCGATGCCCCGGTACAATGGCCGGGCAGCGATCGCCTGACGGACTGGCAATTACTGCCGACAAAGCCCGACTGGGCTGCCGAATTCGGCGCGGTTTGGCAGCCGGGCGAAGTCGGGGCGGCGCAGCGCTTGGCGGCGTTCGCGCCACATGTCGCAAACTATGCGGCACGGCGCAATCTGCCGGCGGTGGACGGGACATCGCGCCTTTCGCCGCACCTCCATTTCGGTGAAATGTCCCCGGCACAGGTCTGGCACGCGGTCGCAAGACAGGGGGCGGCGGCGGAAACATTCGTCAAGGAAATCGTCTGGCGCGACTATGCACAGAACCTCATCCTCGCCGTGCCCGATTATGGCCGCAGCAACGGCAAGCCGCAATTTGATGGCTTGCCCTGGCGCGACCCGGCTGACCCGGCGGTCGCTGCCGACATCCGCGCCTGGCAGCAGGGGCGCACGGGTTACCCTATCGTCGATGCCGGTATGCGTCAGTTGTGGACGACCGGCTGGATGCACAATCGGGTGCGGATGATCGCGGCGTCATTTCTCGTCAAACATCTGTTGGTTGACTGGCGGTTGGGCGAGCAATGGTTTTGGGACACGCTGGTCGATGCGGATTACGCGTCCAACGCGACCAATTGGCAATGGACTGCGGGCAGCGGCGTCGATGCCAACATGTTTGTGCGGATTATGGCCCCGCTCAGCCAATCGGAAAAATTTGATGCGGCGGCCTATATCCGTCACTGGGTACCCGAGCTGGCGGGGCTGGATGCGCCCAGCATCCACGACCCCGACGAATTCGGCCAACGCCCCCGCAGCTACCCTGCGAAAATCATCGGCCATAAGGCGGCGCGGGAACGGGCGCTCAGCGCCTTTCAAACCATTCGCGCGAAGGTTTAGCAGTCATTGCCAATGCCCCGTCGATGGTCCACATCGAAACCATGAACGCGTCTGCTGCAGACCCGATGGTGCCCGCTTCGCCGCCGCAAGACCAAGCGGGGGCAGGGCAGTCGTTGCTTGGCCGCGCCCTGCCCGCGCGGTGGATGCACCGGTTGCTCGACCGGCTGGATGAAAGGTTCGAGCATGGCCGCATAGAAGGGTACCTGCCCGACGGCAGCGTCCGCATCATTGGCGGGCGTGGTACTGGGCCAAGCGCGAGCATAGAGCTGCGCTGCTGGTCGGCACTGCTCGACCTGTTGCTGGCCGGGTCGGTCGGCTGGTATCAGGCTTGGGCGGCTGGCAAATGGCATAGCGATGATGTTGTCGCGCTGATCGCCGCTTTTTCCGTCAACCGGCGCCGATTGGGCGGGATGGGCCGTTCGCGCGGGCCAATGTGGCTGGGACAGCGGTTGTGGCACCTGCTGCACCGGAACGACCGGAGAGGTGCCCGGCGCAACATCCATGCCCATTATGACCTGGGCAATGATTTCTACGCCACCTGGCTCGATGACAGCCTGTCCTATTCCAGTGCGATATTTGTGGCGGAGAACCCGTCGGAGCGGCTGGAACAGGCCCAGCTGCGGAAAATGGACGCCATTCTCGACCGGTTGAACCTAGGCGACGGTGACAGATTGCTCGAAATCGGTTGCGGATGGGGCGCCTTTGGTGCCCGGGCCATCGAACGGCACCGGGTCGGTTATGACGGGCTGACGATTAGTGATGAGCAGGCGCGGATCGCAGCCGCGCGGCTAGGGTCGCACGGGCGCGTGCATGTACGGGACTATCGCGACCATCGCGGCAGCTATGATGCCATTGCCAGCATCGAAATGGTGGAGGCGGTGGGGCAACATTATTGGCCGGTCTATCTCGACACGATCGCACGCTTGTTAAAGCCCGGCGGCCGTGCTGCGATACAATATATAGCGATCGACGATGCGATTTTTGACGATTATGCGCGCGGCGCCGATTTCATTCAGCGCTACATCTTTCCGGGCGGGTGCCTGATATCGGTCAGCCGGTTCAAGGCGCTGGCACGGGAGCGCGGCCTGGCATGGTCCGCCCAGTACGACTTTGCCGATGATTATGCCGAGACCTTGCGACGCTGGCGGTCCGCGTTCGACGATGCACAGCGCAGCGGGCAACTGCCGGCGCGATTTGACGAAGCCTTTTGCCAATTATGGCGATTCTATCTGATGTATTGCGAGGCCGGCTTTGTCGGCGGCAGCATCACCGTCGGGCAAGTGACATTGCTGAAGGCCGATCGACATGAGGGGGGAGTTTAAAGGATGAAGCGCATCTGGAGCATCGCCGTCGCCATGAGCGTCGCCTGTTTCGCGGGCGGCTGTGCCGCACCCGTCGACCGGATGCAGACCGTGTCGGGTCAGCCCGTCGTCGAACTGCCGCGCGACATGAACGTCCTGTTCTGGACGCAGGATCAACGCGATCTCGCCTTTCGCATGTTTGAACAGGTATCGCCAACACACCGTATAGCGGCAGGCGACACGCCGAGCGCATTGCCCGATGGTCCGGCGATTGCCGTCAGCCTTGCCGGGGACGGCCGTACTATCGGCGTCGATGACTATATGGCGGGTCAGCGGCATGCCGGGCTGATCATCATCCACAATGGCCGGGTACGGTTGGAACGATATGGGTTGGGATTTTCGGCACAGGGGCGGTGGACCAGCTTTTCGGTCGCGAAATCCTTTACCTCGACTTTGGTTGGTGCCGCGATTCAAGACGGCGCTATCGCCAGCATCAATGACCCTGTGACCCGTTACATTCCCGAACTGGCGGGCAGCGGCTATGATGGCGTCACCGTCGCCCAGCTGCTGTCGATGCAGTCGGGGGTGCGCTGGAATGAAAATTACACCGACCCCAATAGCGATGTTGCGCGGTTCAACATGCAGCTGCCCGAAAATGGTGTCGACCCGGTGACGGCCTATATGCGGCGTCTGCCGCGACAGGCGGAACCGGGCACGCGTTGGAATTATAATACCGGCGAAACCAACCTGATCGGCGTGCTGGTCGAACGCGCGACGGGGCGGGAATTGGCGAGCTATATGAGCGAGAAATTATGGCGCCCGTTCGGGATGGAGGCGGACGCCGCCTGGCTGCTCAATAGCGGCGGTCGGGAAATCAGCGGTTGCTGCCTGTCGATGCGGTTGCGCGACTATGCCCGATTCGGGCAATTTGTGCTGGCTGGCGGACGCGCCGGGGGGCAGCAGATTGTGCCACCGGGCTGGTTTGCGACCGCCGGCACGAAACAGGCCGATATCGGCCGCCCCGGCTTTGGCTATGGGTATCAATGGTGGACATTTGATGACGGCAGTTTTGCCGCACAAGGCATATTCGGGCAAGGCATCTTCATCGATCCTGCGCGCAGCCTGGTGATTGCGAGCGTTGGCAACTGGCCAACGGCGACAAGTGCGACGCTCGCGGCGCAGCGGGTCGATTTTTACCGCGCCGTACAGCGAGCGATTGACGCCGAACGCTAACCGGTCAGGCGGATACCCGCCGCGCAACCAGCCATGCCGCCAATAGTGGGAGGGTTACTCCGCCCACCATCATCCACCACGGGTGCGGAATGGCGAACATCGTCGCGATGCCGCCGGCGATGATGAAACCCGCCACGACAAAGGCCGGCAATCGACCCCGCGCGATCCATACGCCGGCGAGTGCGCCGGTCAGCGACCCGGCAAACCAAGCCACCAGGACCGCAATTTTTGCGCCGATGGGGATGCTGTCGATCAACCGGGTCATGTCGGCCGGGCTGGCGACATTGATGCCGGGGGGCGGCGGGAAAATCTGATGGCCGATCCATTCAACCACGCCGACCGTCGCGCCCGCAACGATGATGCCGACCACCACACCGCCGATGCGGCGCCAAATCGATGAATTTTCCATGACCATGCCCCCTCTGGCTATTGAGATGGCCTCTTACCGCGCCAATGGGACACAGGCTAACATGCGATGCCGCGGCTGGCCAGCCGACAAGGTTCAGCGGCCAACGGCCAAAAAGGCGGTCGATTCAAAATCGTCCTGCAACAGGCCGACGATGGCATCGGCGACCTGTGCCGGGTCCTTGACCGACGCGGGATCTTCTCCGGGATAGGCGCGTGCGCGCATTTGCGTGCGCGTGGCGCCCGGGTCGACGATGGCGGTGCGGACGTTGGATACGCCGCGTAATTCCTCGCCAAAGGCGGTGACAAGGTTTTCGAGCGCCGCCTTGCTGGCACCATAGGCCCCCCAATAGGCGCGCGGATGGCGCGCGACGCTCGATGTCAGCGCGATGACGCGGCCCTGATCGGCGCGGCGCAACAGCGGCTCGCACGCCGCCAATGTCGCATGCTGGGCCAGCACGTTGAGCGTGAACAACCGGCTCACTTCCGCGGCATCCATGGCTGCGACGGGCGACAAGGTGCCCAGTGTGGCGGCATTGAGGATGAGGATGTCGAGCCGTTGCCAGCGCTGCGCAATAGCGGCAGCAAGCCGCGCGACATTGTCGCCAACTGCCATGTCCAGCGGCGCAATCGTCGCATGGCCACCGGCGGCGTGAATAGCCTCCTCCACCGCTTCCAGTCCGGCAGTGTCGCGGCCGACGATGACCACATGCGCGCCCGCCGCTGCCAGCGCCTGCGCTGTTGCGGCACCGATGCCGCGGCTGGCCCCCGTCACCAGTGCGACGCGGCCGTCCAGTGGGGCGGGGTCAGGCAACGCGGTCAACCGGAAGGGTGAGCTGACTGGCGCTGATTTCGCGCGCCACATGGTCTGTCAGTGTCGTCGGATAATCGCCGGTGAAGCAGGCGTCGCAATGCTGCGGGCAGGCATTGTTGCGCCCCGTTTCGCCAACGGCGCGATACAGCCCGTCGATGGACAGAAAGGCGAGGCTGTCCGCCTCGATAAATTTTGCCATGCCTGCCACGTCCATGCGCGCCGCCAGCAATTTGCCGCGTTCCGGCGTGTCGACGCCATAGAAGCAGCTATATTCATAGGTCGGACTGGCGATGCGCATATGCACTTCGGCCGCGCCGGCATCACGCATCATCTGCACGATCTGGAGGCTGGTCGTGCCGCGCACGATACTGTCGTCGATCAATACGACCCGTTTGCCCTCGACAATGGCGCGGTTGGCATTGTGTTTGCGCTTGACGCCGCTGTGGCGGGCACCGTCCGACGGCTGGATGAAGGTGCGGCCGACATAATGCGAACGGATGATGCCCAATTCAAAGGGCACGCCGCTCTGTTGCGCATAGCCGATGGCCGCGGGCACGCCGCTGTCGGGGACCGGCACGACCAGGTCGGCATCGACTGCCGCCTCCTTTGCCAATTCCATGCCGATGCGCTTGCGCACGTCATAAACCGACTTGCCCGCCATGACCGAATCGGGTCGGCTGAAATAGACATGTTCGAAAATGCAGGGACGCGGCGGGATGTCGCCAAAGGGGCGATGGCTGGTCATGCGCCCGTCCTGACGGATTTCGACAATTTCACCCGGTTCGATTTCGCGGACAAAGGTGGCACCGGCGACGTCGAGCGCGACGGTTTCGCTCGCGAACACCGTTGCCTCGCCGATCCGCCCCATGACGAGCGGACGGATGCCGAGCGGGTCGCGACAGGCGATCATCCGCTTTGGCGTCATACAGATCAGCGAATAGGCCCCTTCGACCATCCGTAGCGCATCGACAAAACGGTCGAGCAGCGTCGGATAACGGCTGGTCGCGATAAGGTGGACGATAACTTCGGTGTCCGATGTCGACTGGAAAATGGCACCCTTGTTCACCAGTTCCTGCCGCAGCGCGATGGCATTGGAAATATTGCCGTTATGCGCGATCGAAAATCCGCCGCGCGCGAGGTCGGCAAATAGCGGTTGGACGTTGCGCATCCCGGCGCCGCCCGTGGTCGAATAGCGGACATGGCCCGACGCCATATAGCCCGGCAGCTGTGCGAACATAGCCTGATCCGAAAAGACGTGGGCGACATGACCAAGGCCGCGATGCGCGCGAAATTCGGTTCCGTCAAAGCTGATGATGCCCACGGCTTCCTGGCCGCGATGTTGCAGCGCATGGAGCCCCATGGCGGTAATGGCCGACGCATCATCGTTGCCGATGACGCCAAAAATGCCGCATTCTTCACGCAGCTTGTCATCGTCGAACGGACTGGTGGTCAAAACTTGGTCGTTCATAAGCTCGAGCGGGATTCGCAGCTGGGTGGGCGACATGATCAGCGCCTATAGGGCGGTCAACCTGTCTTGTCGCCCCCTGAGTTACGACGCGGTGCAACCGGCTCCGCGCTTGACAATCCGGGCCAATCCGACGCTAGCGTGATCCCATGACCGACGACGTGGAACAGGGTAGCCAATTCTTGCCGCGCTATGATGTCGCCGGCCTCGTCACTGCGGTTGTGACCGACGGCGCAACCGGCGCGCTGTTGATGGTTGCCCATATGAATGCGGAAGCGATCGCCGCGACCCAGGCGACCGGAGTCGCGCATTTTTATTCGCGCAGTCGTCAACAATTGTGGCGCAAGGGCGAGACGTCGGGCAATATATTGGTCGTGCGGGAAATGCGGGTGGATTGCGACCAGGATGCGCTCTGGCTGATTACCGACCCCGCGGGCCCGGCCTGTCACACCGGCGCCGACAGCTGCTTTTATCGACGTCTGCGCAGCGACATGGGGCTGGAGCCGGTCGGGTGAGGGGCGTTGCCCTCTCATTATTCTTGCTGCTCTTCGCCGCGTGTCGCCCCGCCGAACCGCAGCCGGGGGCCGTCGACCACAGCAATCCTCTCGACCGGGCGGCGAGCGAGGCGCAGCTGATCGTCGATCCGGCAACGACTGCGCCGGTCGGCCTCTATGAACGGGCACATGCGGCGGGCACCGATGCGATTTGCGTTGCAGGTGAAGCCGGCGACGGACTGCGCTTTGGGCTGGTGATGCATTTCGGCCCGACGCTGGTTTGCGAAGGGCGCGGCGCGGCGACGCATGACGGAGCAGCGTTGCTGCTAAACTTTGATGACGCCGATTGCGACGTTCGTGCCACCTATGACGGCCAATCCCTGACGCTGCCCGGCACGGTCGACGCTGGCTGTGCCGCTGTCTGTGGTCCGCGTGCATCCATATCCGGCGGGGCGATGGCGAGGGTGGGTTGGAGCGAAACCGACGCCGCCAGATTGCGCTCGCGGCGCGATGTCGTGAACGGGCGCGCGCCGCGGCTTATGTGTCAGGAATAATGAAAGCCGTAGCGACAAATCATTGACGTTGACGTGAACGTTAAATAAGCAGCATGCCATGCAGAGCGAATATGGCCAGTCACATATCGACACGGTGGACGAAGCCGGTCGGGACAGTTTTTCGATCACGGAATTGTCATCGGAATTTGACGTGACCGCCCGCGCGTTGCGCTTTTACGAGGATGAGGGGCTGATCTCTCCGTCCCGGCGCGGCATCGCCCGCATCTATTCAAGGCGTGACCGCGCGCGGCTGGCCTGGATATTGCGGGCCAAGCGGGTTGGCTTCAGCCTGGCCCAGATTCGCGAGATGATCGACCTGTATGATGTGGGCGACAATCGCCGCAAACAGCGCGAGGTAACGATCAACATGTGCCGCGAGCGCATTGCCTTTCTCAAGCGCCAGCGCAACGATATCGACAGCTCGATCGACGAGCTCGAACAGTTCATTACCATAGTTGAGAACGCAAAGGCGGCGCGTTAGAACTCCGTCATTGCGGTCGTGCCCTTGGCTGGCCGATCCCCGCGTCCCAACCCCGCACAGGAGCCTCATATGCCCGTCTATAAAGCGCCCGTTACGGATTCACTGTTCATCCTCAACGATGTCATCGGGTTGGAACGCTACACCAATTTGCCGGGTTTTGCCGCTGCAACGCCCGATATGGTGGAGGCCGTTCTGAGCGAGGCCGGACGGTTTTGCGAAGAAGTGCTGTTCCCGACCAACCAGCCCGGAGATTTGGAGGGCTGCACGCGCCATGCCGACGGCTCCGTGACGACGCCCACCGGATTCAAGGCGGCCTATGATGCCTATTGCGAGGCGGGTTGGACGACATTGACGCAGCCGGAAGAGTTTGGCGGGCAGGGGCTCCCCCACGTGCTGGGCTTTCCGGTCGAAGAATTCCGCATGGCGGCGAACCAGGCATTTTCGATGTATCCCGGCCTGACGCAGGCGGCGGTTTCAGCGCTGCTCGTAAAAGGTTCGGAGGAGCAGAAGGCGAGCTATGCCCCGCGCATGATTTCGGGTGAATGGGGCGGGACGATGAACCTGACGGAGCCGCATTGCGGCACTGATCTGGGCCTTATTCGGACGCGGGCGGAGCCGCAGGTCGACGGCAGCTATGCCATCACCGGCACGAAAATCTTTATTTC
>CAZAWL010000027.1:0-13881 GCA_964488705.1 uncultured Sphingopyxis sp. | reverse complement strand
AATCATGGTCGCCAAGACCCATGTCACGCAGCATGTCGAACGCTTTCCTGATGCAGGTCAACATGCCGAGCGCCAGCACATCGACCTTCATCAGGCCGAGCGCGTCAATATCGTCCTTGTCCCATTCGATGAAGGTCCGGTCGGGCATGGCTGCATTGTGGATCGGCACCATTTCGTCGAGCCGCCCCTCGGTCAGCACAAAGCCGCCGACATGTTGCGACAAATGGCGCGGATGGCTGAGCAGTTGCCCGACCATATCCTGCAACCGCACCATTTCGGGGGCTTGGGGGTCGAACCCCGCTTCGGCAAGGCGGCTGTCGGGCATGTCGCGGCCCCAGCTGCCCCAGATGGTGCCGGCGAGGCGCGCCGTCACATCTTCGGACAGGCCCAGCGCCTTACCCACTTCGCGCACCGTGCTGCGCGGCCGGTAATGAATGACGGTGGCAGCGATGCCGGCCCGTTCGCGGCCATAGCGGCGATAGACATATTGCATGATCTCCTCGCGCCGCTCATGTTCGAAATCGACATCGATATCGGGCGGCTCGTCGCGTTCTTCGGACAGGAAACGCGAAAACAAGAGCGTGTTGGCGATCGGGTCGACCGATGTGATGCCGAGCAGATAACAGACCACGGAATTGGCCGCCGATCCGCGCCCCTGGCACAGGATGGGCGGGTCAAGGCTGCGCGCATGGGCGACAATGTCGTGCACCGTCAGGAAATAGCAGGCATAGTTTTTGAGCCGGATCAGCCGGAATTCGTCGGCAATCGCGTCCGCCCATGCCGGCGGCAGACCGTCGGGAAAGCGGGCGTTGGCAGCCGTCATGACCATATGTTCGAGCCAGCCCTGCGGCGTCCACCCAGCCGGCACCGGTTCGTGCGGATATTCGTAGCGCAGGTCATCGAGCGTGAAGGCAATGCGCGCCATCAATGCGGTGCTTTGCGCCAGAGCATCGGGACAGGTGCGGAACAGGCGCGCCATTTCTGCCGGGGATTTGAGGTAGCGTTCGCCATTGGCGGCGAGCCGTTTGCCGGCGCTGTGGATGGTCACGCCATCGCGAATACAGCTGATGATGTCGTGCAGCCGCCGCTGGTCGGCCGTCGCATAGAGCGCGTCATTGGTCGCTATCAACGGCACGCCGCTGGCCATGCCCAGCCGTTGCAGCCGCACGAGCCGCCGCGCATCGGCGCCGCTGCGCGGCATGGCCGCGGCAAGCCAGACGGCGTCGGGGCAAGCCGCGCACAGGGTGGCGAGCAATGCCCGGTCGGCGGACTGGCCGCTGGCCATCACAATCAGCATCATGTCCTGGCAATGGCCGAGCAAATCGTCGAGGTGGAGGATGCAGTCCCCCTTGTCGGCGCGGCGGTTGCCCAATGTCAGCAACCGGGTCAGCCGCCCCCACCCGGCCCGCGTTGCGGGATAGGCGATGATGTCGGGCGTCCCATCGGCAAAACACAGCCGCGCGCCGACGATCAGCCGGAAACCCGATGCCGCGCCACCCAGATCACGCCAGGCCATATGGGCGCGCACCACGCCCGCGACGCTGTTGCGGTCCGCTATGCCGATTCCCGCCATGCCCAGCACAGCAGCGCGGTGCACCATGTCGGCGGGGTGCGACGCGCCGCGCAGAAAGCTGAAATTGCTGGCGGCCACCAGCTCGGCAAAGGGGGGCTGGCCGGTCATGCGAACAGGCCGTGGACATACCAATGCGGCCCGGTCCATTGCGGGTCGGGCCGTTCGTCGTACAGCCCGTGACGAAACAGCCAGAACCGGTTTCCGCCAACATCTTCGACCCGATAATAATCGCGGGTCAGCAATCGGCGCGGGCTGCGCTCATCGCCCGCATCATGCAGCCACCATTCGGCGGCAATGCGCTCGGGCCCTTCATGCCGGCGCACCTCATGCAATCTGTCCTGCCAACGAAAACGCAATGGCGGGCCGTCCGGCACTTCGGCCACCACCATCACCGGTTGCGGCGGGTCGAGCAGAAATAGCGGGCGCGCCGGCGGTTCGCCCCGTTCCGGCACAGGCCATGGCGTCACGCTTTCGTGCAGCGCGGCCGGCACAATCACCTGCGTCCGTTCGGGAATATGGCTGTCCTGGGCAAGGATGCGGTGGACCCTGCGCGCACCGAGCCGGGTGCTGATCCGGTCGACCAGCGCCGCCACCGCCTCTGCCGCCGCAATGTCCGACTGGTCCGGCCCGGTTGTCGGCAAGGCGCGCTGACGGGGGGCCAGCATCTGTGTCCGGGCGACGTGCATATGGACGGCATCAAACCCAAAGCCGGGGTCGATCGGGTCGGCGAGCGTCATGATCCTTTCCCCCACGAGGCGCATCAGGAACGCTGTGTCGCGGGTCGCACGGCCGGTATCGATGGTCAGCACGCGCTCCACCCCGTCGGTGCGCGACAGGGTGATGACAAAACGCCGTCCACCCAGGTCGCGCGCCGCCAGCGCGGCGGCACAGCGGTCAAACAAGTCGGCAATAACCGGCAGGATGCCGTTCATATGCGCCATCGGTTCGGCAAAACGGCGCTGCGCCGTCACCGGGTTTGCAAAGGGGCGTGGCGCCGCCGCTTCGGCCGCATCGCCCAACAAGCGGCGCAGGGCATCCACCGCAAGCGGGCCAAAGCGTGCGGCGACCGCCGCCATCGGCCGGCTGGCGAGCGCCCCGATTGTCTTGAGCCCGGCGCGTTGCAGCGCGACCGACGCATCCCCGCTCAGGCCGAGTGCCGCAACCGGCAGGGCGCGGATCGCCGCGCCCTCTGCATCAGCATCGCCATCGGTCGGGCCGCCGCCATAGCGGGCCAGCGCCAGCGCCCCGGCGGCGGTGGACGCCATGCCGGCCTCCACCGTCAAACCTGCATCGCGCATCTGCCGCACAAGGACGGTCAGCATCGCGGTTTCGCCACCGAACAGATGGGCACAGCCGCTGATGTCGAGTGTCAGCGCATCGGGCGGGTGCGGCGTCACACTGGGCGTATAGTCCTGACATTGTGCCGCCAGACGGTCGAGCAGGGCCGCATCGGCAGCGGTGTCGGCCGGCGCGACATCAAGGTCGGGCCATAATGCCCGCGCATCGGCCAGCGTCTGGCCGCTGTTCAGCCCGGCCCCATGGGCCGCGCGGTTGAGCGTCGCCAACCGGAACGCGCCTTTGACCTTGATGATCGTTGCAAAGGGTCGATCAGGCTGCGGCGGTGTGTCCGCCCGTCCCCCATTCAGCCGGTCGGTCGCCAGACAGGGGAAATGGAGGGCGATATAGCGCCGGTCCGGCGACGCTTTCGGTTTCCGGCAGGGCTGCAAAACAATGTCGGTCACGGTCCCACTCCACTCTTTCCGCGATCCCCGCCGGTCCGCCACGCCGACGCAATAGTCTGACCTCAAAAGCCGGTTTGCCGGGGGCATCAGCCTCCAGCGGTGCGGACGGTGCCGCCGCGATTTCCCATCGTGTCGCCGCCGCACTGGGCACCGGCGGCGCATCGACCCGCAACAACAACAGCATGACGCCCGATTTTTCGGCCGCGAGCATCAGGCGGCGGCTGGCCGTCAGGTCGAGTGCGGGGATGCGCCCGCGCGCCTCCACCACCACGGCGCCCAGATTGCCGCAACGCACCACATCGACACCGGCACGCAACAACGCCGCCGGGTCCGGGGCCATGACGAACAGGATGCGCGCCGGGTCCAGCCCCAGATCAGCGAGGCCCGCCGCCTGCAACCGGCCGATGGTGCGTTCCGCCTGTTCATGCCGCAACCAAAAGACCGCATCATCGGGGCCACAGGCCTGCGCCGCGAGCATCGCGGCAAACCCCGATGCACTGGGCCCGTCGGTCGCGCTGGCTGCATAAATTTCATGCAACTGGCCGCGCGCCAGGCCCATATTGAGCATGCGCTCCACCGATGCTGCGGCATCAGACAGGACAGGACAGGCGGCGGCGTCACCCATGTGAACAAACGACTCGATTCGGCTATAGGTTGCGTTCTCTTTTTGTTCTATTCCGCTTGCCGATACGGAGTCAATCGGCGCCGCTATAATGGCGTCGCCAGCACCATCGATCCGGCACCCAATGCGCCTTGTCCGGCGGGGCAGCGCACCAGCCAGTCCGCACGGACCAGAGGACCCTGCGCCCCCGAATCCTGATTCGACAGGATGACGAGGCCGGCATCATCCCAGCGTGCCCGCACCAATGTTTCCCGGTCCCCCGTGGGCGGCAGCGGCATCGCCAGCGGCATGCGCCGCCAGCGCAGCGGCGACGGGGCGATTTGCCCCTGAAGCGCGGCGAGCAACGGCACCAGAAACAGCCGCGCCGTCACCAGCGCCGATGTCGGATTACCGGGCAGGCCGACCACCCAGCATGTCCCGACCCGGCCCAACCAGACCGGTTTGCCCGGTTTGATCGCAACCTTGCTGAACAGCATGTCGACAGCATCGGCATCGACCATTGCCCGCGCAAAGTCCCGCTCGCCAACCGACGCCCCGCCGGTCACGACCAGCACGTCGGCATCCGCCGTCAGCGCCGCCGCCGTGGCGCGGAGCGCGTCGAGCTGGTCAGCGCCGCGCGCCTGACCCGCGAGGCGGCCGCCCGAAGCTATGACAATCGCCGCCAACGCCGCAGAGAGGCTGTCGGGAACGGCATGGGCGAGGGACGCGGCATCGCCCGGCGGCACCAGCTCATCCCCCGTCGCCAGCATCGCCACACGGGGTTGGCGGGCGACGGTCACATGGGCGACATCCGCCGCCGCCGCGGCGACCAGCGCCCCGGCGTGGAGCCGCGTGCCCGCCGGCACCACCGTCGCCCCGACGGCAAAGTCGCTGGCAGTTTCGCGGCAATAGGCAGGGTCGGACGCGGTGACGGAAAAGGCGACGCGGCCGTCAGTTTCCACCGCCTGTTCCTGAATGACCACCCGATCGGCCGGCGCAGGCAGCGCAGCGCCGGTAAAGATGCGCACCGTCGCGCCAGGGGCGACCGGCACATCGTCATGGGGCGCGCCGGGATAGGCGCGACCGACCAGCGCAAAATCGCGCAGGCCGGAATCAATGTCCGCACCGCGCACGGCATAACCATCCATCGTCGACACGCGCGCACGCGGCGAATCGATGCGCGCAACAACATCCGCCGCCAGCACCCGGCCGACAGCATCCGATAGGGCGACATCCTCTGCCGGTAACGGCGCAACGGCAGACATCAGCCGCGCGAGGGCAGTATCGAGATCGATCATCGTGCCGCCATATCGCAGGATGCCGCATCCGCCCAGCCTGCGCCGCAGCCGTCTTGTCGAGCGGCGCGAAAACCCGCATGAGAGGGTCGATCGCGAATGACGGGGCGGAGGGTGCAGTGACAGGATTTGGCAGATGGCTGTGCGGCCTGGTCGCACTGACGCTCGCAACGGCATCGCAGGCACAGACAGCGCCGCATCAGCAGGCTGCGAGGGAGATGTTGCGCCAACTGGTCGCCTTTCGCAGCGCGGCCGGACAAGCGCAGGGGCCGGCAATAGCAGCCTATATTACCGACTATCTGCGGGAAGCAGGCGTGCCGGGCGCGGACATCACCACCATCCCTTCGGGCGAAAACCCGGCGGTGCTGGTCCGCATAAACGGAACCGACACAGACGCGCGCGCTATCCTGTTTTCCGCACATATGGACGTGGTCGATGCCCGGCCGGAGGATTGGCAACGCAGCCCCTTCACCCTGGTCGAGGAGGGCGGCTATTTCTTTGGCCGTGGGGTGGAGGATAACAAGACCGGTGTCGTTTCGCTGCTGTCGACCATCAGCCGCATTGTCGCGACGGGGGATCGGCCGCGCCGCACGCTCATCTTCGCCTTTGTCGGCGATGAAGAAACGGAGCAGGAGAGCACGGTACTGATTGCCCGGCATGACTGGGTTCGCGGCGCTGAATATGCGATCAACACCGATGCCGGCGGCGGCGCGCTGTCCGCAGAGGGGCGGCCGCTCGCCTATTTCGTTAATGTCGCCGAAAAAAGCTATGCCAGCTTTCGCATCACCGCACGCAACCCCGGCGGGCACAGCAGTGTGCCGCGCAGCGACAACGCCATTTATGACCTGGCCGGCGCGTTGCTGCGCATTCAGGCGTACCAGTTCCCGGTTGAGGTCAATGACCTGACCCGCAGCTTTCTGGCGGCATCCGGCCGGGTGGAAAGCGGCGGCATAGCCGATGCCCTGCGGCGCTTTGCCGCCGACCCTGGCGATGCGCAGGCGCTGGCCGACATTCGCGCCGCGCCCGATTATGCCAATATGCTGGCCACCACCTGCGTCGCGACGATGTTGAGCGCGGGCCATGCGGAAAATGCGCTGCCCCAGCGGGCCGAGGCCACCGTCAACTGCCGTATCTTTCCCGGCACCCCGCGTGACGCGGTACAGGCCCAACTCGCCACGCTCGCCGGACCGGGCCTGTCGGTGGAGCTGATCGGCGATTTTCCCGAAGCGCAGCTGTCCCCGCTGCGCGACGACGTGGCTGCGGCCATCACGGCGTCGATCGGCGCCGATTATCCCGGCATAACCGTCGCGCCGAGCATGAGCGCGGGCGCGACCGACGCCCTCATCTATACCAATGCCGGCATTCCGACCTATGGCACGTCGGGCATCTTTGCGCATGGCAGCGAAGGTTTTGCCCACGGGCTGAACGAGAAAATTCGCGTCTCGAGCTTTTACGCGGCGGTCGATCATATCCATGATCTGGCACGCACCCTGGGGTGGTAAGGGCGATGGCGCGCCACGATGCAGTGACACCGGACATGGTTGACCCGGATGCCGATTGGAGCCTGCCGGGCTGGCTCTACCATGATGCCGAATATCATGCGGCGGAGATGGAACGGGTCATTGCCCCGGCATGGCAGATTGTGTGCCACAGTTGCGACCTGCCCGGGCCGGGCGATTACCAGACGCTCGACCTGCCGGGGGCCAGCATCCTCGTCATTCGGGGCGATGACGGCGGCATCCGCGCCTTTGCCAATGTCTGTCGCCACCGCGCGATGCGGCTCGTCGAAGGGCCGTCGGGCTGTGCCCGCAAAATCGTCTGCCCCTATCATGCGTGGGTCTATGGCCTTGACGGGCGGCTGACCGGCGTGCCGATGCGCGGCGATTATCCCGCGCTCGACATGGCCGCAAACGGGCTTGTGCCCGTCGATATGGAGCTGTGGCAGGGCTTTATCTTTGTCCGGATGCGCGATGACGGCGGACCAGGCGTTGCCGAGATGATGGCGCCGGCGGCCGAAGAAGTTGCGCCATACCGCCTCGCAGAGGTTGAGCCGCTGGGCACGCCATGGGCACGACCGCGCGCCGTGAACTGGAAAAATGTCGGCGACAATTATTCGGATAATCTGCACATCCCCGTCGCGCATGACGGACTGACCCGGCTGTTCGGCAAATCCTATCGCATTTCCGCCCATGGCTGGGTCGACCGCATGTCGGGGGCGTTGCAGGACAGGCCGTCAGCCAACCCCTGGGAACGCTTTTACCAGGCCCATCTGCCGCGCGTCGACCACCTGCCCGACAGCCACCAGCGGCTGTGGCTCTATTGGAAATTATGGCCCAACATGGCGTTCGACCTCTATGCCGATCAGGTCGACTTCATGCACTGGGTGCCGACCGGGCCGACCACCTGCCTGTTGCGGGTCCGCGCCTACGCCCTGCCCGATGCATCGCGAACCATGCGGCTGGTGCGTTACGCCAACGACCGGATCAACCGGGTCGTCAATGCCGAGGATACGTGGCTGATCGAACGGGTGCAGCGCGGCATGGAAACACGCCACTATGCCGCCGGGCCGATCGGCGCGAGCGAGGTGTGCCTGCGCAATTTTGCTTCGAAAATCCGGCGCCTCATCCCCGAGGCACGACTGCATCAACCGCCACCTTCAGGGTGGAGCCAGCAAGGAAATAGCCTGTGACCAAGGCCTATGACGCACTGATCATCGGCGGCGGCCACAATGGGCTGGTATGCGCCTTTTACCTTGCGCGCGCCGGCATGAAGGTGCGGGTGCTCGAGGCACGCGACATCATCGGCGGTGCCTGCGTGACCGAGGAGTTCCACCCCGGTTTCCGCAATTCGACCGCCAGCTACACCGTCAGCCTGCTGCGGCCACAGGTCATCCGCGACATGCGGCTGCATGAACGCGGCTGGCGCATCATCGAACGCACGATCAGCAATTTCTTTCCGCACGATAATGGCTACCTCAAACTCGGCGGCGGCACCGCCCGCACCCAGGCCGAATTTGCCCGCTACAGCCAGCATGATGCCGATATCTTCCCGGCCTATGAGGCCGCACTGGAACGGGTGGCAGAGGTGTTGCGCGACATGGCGCTCAAAACCCCGCCCAATGTCGGCGGTGGCGTGCGCGCGCTCATCGCCGCTGCGGCGCAGGGGCGCCGCCTCGCCAAGATGGATATCGAGGCGCAGCGCGACGTCATGGACCTGTTCGTCAAGTCGGCGCGCAGCTTCCTCGACCATTGGTATGAAAATGACCATGTCAAAGCCGCGTTCGGATTCGACGCGGTGGTCGGCAATTATGCCGGCGTCGATACGCCCGGCTCGGCCTATGTCCTCCTCCACCACGTTTTTGGCGAAATCAACGGCAAGAAGGGGATGTGGGGCCACAGCGTCGGCGGCATGGGCGCCATTACCCGCTATATGGCCGAAGCCTGTACCGATCATGGAGTCGAAATCAGCCTCGAAAGCCCGGTCGAACGGGGATTGGTCGACGGCGATCGCGCCGTCGGCGTGCGGCTGACAGGCGGGGAGGAATTGGCCGCGCCGGTCATCGTGGCCAATGTCGGCCCGGCACTGCTGTACCGGCAATTGGTCGACCGCGCTGATCTGCCGGCGGATTTTGCGCGGCGGATGGACGGCTACAAAACCGGTTCGGGCACATTCCGGATGAATGTGGCGCTGAGCGAACTGCCCGATTTTTCGGTGCTGCCCGGCAAGGATCGGGCCGAACATCATACCTGCGGCATCATTATCGCGCCGACGCTCGATTATATGGACAAGGCATTTACCGACGCCAAGGCCAAGGGCTGGTCGGACGAGCCCATCGTCGAAATGAAACTGCCGACCAGTGTCGACGACAGCCTCGCCCCGCCGGGGATGCACATCGCCAGCCTGTTCTGTCAGCAGTTCGCACCAGTTTTGCCACCCAAAGCCGATGGCAGCCCGCGGTCATGGGATGAAGAACGTGACCAGGCCGCCGACCTCATCATCGACACGGTGACCCGCCACGCCCCCAATTTCCGGTCGTCGATCATTGCGACACAGATCCATTCGCCAAAGGATCTGGAACGCAAATTCGGCCTGATCGACGGTGACATCATGCACGGGCACCTGACGCTCGACCAGATGTGGTCGGCGCGGCCGGTTCTGGGCCATGGCGACTATCGGGCGCCGGTCCGGGGCCTGTATATGTGCGGGTCAGGCACCCACCCGGGCGGCGGCGTGACCGGCGCGCCGGGGCATAATGCGGCGCATGAGATATTGCGCGACCGGTCGCTGCTGCGACGCTGGTTCTAATTCCAGCCAGCGCTATATGCCGCCCTCGACCCCCTCGGACCCCAGATCGGCCAGCCCGGCGATCAACGCATCGCCACAGGCGTCGATCATCGCCTGATCGGTCGACCGGATCACGAAATTGCAGCCGACGCGCCCCTCGCGGAAAAAGGGGTAGGAACCGATCTGGCAGCCCTCATGCCCTTTTTCGGTTACGCGCAGCAAATCCGATATTTCGCTTTCCGCCACCCAGCAGCCGATGGTGCGCGACAGTAACGGCGCGCCACCTTCCAACTGGCCGGTCAGCGCGTCGAGCATACCCGCCGTAATGCTGGGCACACCCGCCATGATAAAGATATTGCCGATGCGGATTCCCGGCGCGCCGGTCATACGGTTGGCGATCAGGTCAGCACCATCGGGGACCCGCGCCATACGCAGCCGCGCCTCTGTCGCGCCGCCGCGTGTGGCATAATAGCGTTCCAATATGGCGACCGCTTCGGGGTGGTGCACCACGCCCACGCCCAGTGCCGCGGCAATGGCGTCGACCGTGATGTCATCATGCGTCGGCCCGATCCCCCCCGTGGTGAACAGATAGTCGTTGCGCGCCCGCAATATGTTGACGGCCTCGACAATCCGCTCCTCGACATCGGGGACCACGCGCACCTCGACCAGCCGGATACCCTGCACGTTCAGCCAGCTGGCAACCTGTGCGATATTTTTGTCGTGCGTGCGCCCGGACAGGATTTCGTCACCGATGACGATCAGGGCAGCTGTCCAAATACGGGGCGTGTCAGTCATCATTGCGCCGTAGCGCGCCGTTACCGCTCTGCAAAGCGCCGATGTCCGCTTGCACTCGCGACCCATTGTGTTACTGAAACAACACACTTGGGTTATCGGACGGAGAATCATGTGATCAAGCCAGCGATAGCGGCACTCATGCTGGGGCTTTTTACCGCCACCGCCACGGCCCAGCATGTCGCCGATGATGCGGTGCCCAATGGCATCCCCGCGATCGATCCGACGCTTTGGCGCGGGGAAATCGCCGGGCCGACGTCGCGGATTCTGACCATCGGCAGTCCGCATCTGCGACAGATCGAACCGCTGCCGCCGCGCGAATCGCTTGCGCCGTTGATTGACCGGCTGGTGGCCTTTGCCCCCGATATTGTCACGCAGGAGGGCGTTTCGGGTGAGCAGTGCGAGATGATGCAGCGCACGCCGGCGATCTTTGGCACCGGACTCGATTATTGCTGGGATGCTGCAACGGTGGCTGCGGCGACGGGCATGGACGGTGCGGCGGCGCGCACCGCCATCGCCGCCACACTTGCCGCATGGCCGGCCGACCCGACCGCTGACCAGCGTCGCCAGTTGGCACTGCTCTTCATCGCGGCGCATGATCGCACATCAGCGCTCGTCCAATGGTGGCGGTTGCCAGAGGCCGAGCGCAGGGCGACGGCGCAGTTTCCCGAAGCTTTGGTGGCGATCATCGTCGAACAGGCCAACGGGATGAATGAACGCAACAGCGTGGCTGCCGCCGTCGCAGCGCGGCGCGGGCTCGACCGCGTTTATCAGGTCGATGACCATTCGTCGGATGCGATCCTGACCGGGTTGTCCGCGGAGTGTGAGGCGGCGCTCAATGCGCATTGGCAGTCGCCCCGCGGCGGCGCGATCCGCTCAGCCGAAGCGCCGATGATTCAACGTCTGACGTCCGGCGAAGGCATGTTGGCCTATTATCGGCATATGAACAGTCCGGACACCCAGCGTCAGTACATCGACGTCGATCAGCGGGCGGCAATGAACCTGCCCGGTGCGGGCGATTGTGGTCGCCGCTATGTCGCATGGTGGGAGGTGCGCAACCTGCGGATGGTCGCCAACATCCGCGCAGCGATGGGCGGTCAGCCGGGCGCGCGGGTACTCAACATCGTCGGCGCGTCGCACAAACCCTATTACGACCTCTATCTGTCGCAAATGGCCGATGCCGTGGTGGTTGACGCAGGCGCGGTGCTGGGCGCCAACTGACACCCCCTCGAAACCGGTGCAGGTTGATGCTAAGGGGGTGGGCATGACGACATATGCGACTGTGACCGACATTGCCGTGCCCCTGCGTGACGGCACCATCCGCCTGCATGGCGCGGACGGGTTTGCCGGGATGCGACGCGCCGGCGCGTTGGCAGCCGCGGCGCTCGACATGCTGGTCCCGCATGTCGTGCCGGGTGCGGTGACCGAAGATCTGGACCGCATGGTGCTCGAATTCGTGCTGGCGGCGGGTGCGGTGCCGGCCACCATCGGTTATCGCGGCTATGCCCATAGCAGCTGCATTTCGATCAACCATGTCGTGTGTCACGGCATCCCGTCAGCCAAGGCGCTGAAGGATGGCGACATCGTCAATATCGACATCACGGTCATCGTCGATGGCTGGCATGGCGACACTAGCCGCATGTTCCTCGTCGGCGATGTACCGCTCAAGGCGCGGCGTCTGGTCGATGTCACCTATGAATGCCTGATGCTGGGCATCGACGCGGCGCGGCCGGGCAACGCCGTCGGTGATATCGGCTACGCCATCCAGCGCCACGCGGAGGCGCACCGCTATGGCGTCGTGCGCGATTTTTGCGGCCATGGCCTCGGCCGCCTGTTCCATGACGCGCCCGACATCGTCCACATTGGCCGCCCCGGCCACGGACCCGAACTGCGTCCGGGCATGTTCTTTACCATTGAGCCGATGATCAATCTGGGCAAGGCCGCGACCAAAATCCTCGATGACGGCTGGACGGCCGTTACCCGCGACCGGTCACTGTCGGCACAGTTTGAACACAGCATCGGCATCACCCAAGACGGGTGCGAGATTTTCACCAAGAGCCCGGGCGGCTTTGACCACCCGCCCTATTGACGCGTGGCGCGCGGCGTGGCGACTGGCCCGACAATCAGCGCTCTTTCCACGCGCGGTGCGATGACGTCCGCAATGCCCGCGACTGCCTGTTTTTCGGGCAGATTGCGCCTGATTGCACCATAATCATGCACGGCGCGCGCCGGCGCGCAGCTCCGAAGCTGGGCGACTCGCCATGGCTGCGTTGCGGCGACAATTGGCACGCTTCTTGGATGGAAAAGAGACAACACGCCCGCGCGCGGGCGCGATGGCACACGCCCAATAGCAATGCGCCAAGACAGCGCGCCATTTCGCAGGACAGGGAGCAACAATGAAAAAGGTCGAAGCGATCATCAAGCCGTTCAAGCTTGATGAAGTCAAAGAGGCGCTGCACGAGGTCGGTGTCAGCGGCATCACCGTCACCGAAGCCAAGGGGTTCGGGCGGCAAAAGGGCCATACCGAACTTTATCGCGGGGCCGAATATGTCGTCGACTTCCTACCCAAGGTAAAGCTGGAGGTGGTGGTCGACGACGCCCTGGCGCCGCGCGTGG
This sequence comes from uncultured Sphingopyxis sp., assembly GCA_964488705.1. Classification (GTDB taxonomy): domain Bacteria; phylum Pseudomonadota; class Alphaproteobacteria; order Sphingomonadales; family Sphingomonadaceae; genus Sphingopyxis. Next base: position 978 of record CAZAWL010000027.1, on the reverse strand, counting down.
TCGAGGCCATTGCCAATGCCGCACAGACCGGCCGGATCGGCGACGGCAAGATTTTCGTCATCCCCGTCGAAACGGCGCTGCGCATCCGCACTGGCGAACGCGACAGCGACGCCATCTGATTTCCAACGCACATTCACTCAACGCATCACAGATCAAAGGACAGCAAGATCATGGCCAACAAGCCCAAAGACATCGTCAAAATGATTGCGGATAATGAAGTCGAGTGGGTCGACCTGCGCTTTACCGACCCAAAGGGCAAGTGGCAGCACCTGACGATGACCGCCGCGCTGATCGACGAAGACCAGCTCGAAGACGGCCTGATGTTCGACGGATCGTCGATCGCCGGGTGGAAGGCGATCAATGAATCGGACATGATCCTCAAGCCGGACCTCGACGCCGTCCATATGGACCCGTTCAGCGCGACGCCGATGCTGGTCGTGTTCTGCGACATCGTCGAGCCGTCGACGGGGGAACTGTACGCCCGCGACCCGCGCTCGACCGCCAAGCGCGCCGAGGCCTATGTCAAGGCAACCGGCGTTGGCGACACCATCTATGTCGGCCCCGAAGCCGAATTTTTCATGTTCGACGATGTCCGCTTTGAAAATGGCTATGCCGGTTCGGGTTACACCATCGACGACATCGAATTGCCCACCAATAGCGGCCGCCAATATGACGCCGGCAATATGGGCCACCGTCCGCGCGCCAAGGGCGGGTACTTCCCCGTCGCGCCGGTCGACAGTGCCGTCGATATCCGCGCCGAGATGGTTTCGACGATGCGCGAAATGGGCCTCAACATGGACAAGCACCATCATGAGGTGGCCGCGGCGCAGCACGAACTCGGCCTCACCTTCGACACGCTGGTCAAGACCGCCGACAATATGCAGATCTACAAATATGTCGTGCAGCAGGTGGCCCACGCCTATGGCAAAGCCGCGACCTTCATGCCTTTGAGCAAGCGGGACCGCTCGATCGCGCTGC
>CAZAWL010000026.1:0-13891 GCA_964488705.1 uncultured Sphingopyxis sp. | reverse complement strand
GGCAATTCAGGTTCGCCGGTGGTCGACCGCGACGGCAGCGTGATCGGTGCGGCGTTTGACGGCAACATTCACAGCCTGGGCGGCAATTTCGGCTATGACGGCCGGGTCAACCGCACCGTTGTGGTGTCGACCGCAGCGATCCACGAAGCGCTGACCAACATCTATCCCGCGCCTGCTCTGGTGGCGGAACTGACGGCCACGCCGGGACGGCGCCGCCGTTGATGCAATACTGACTGTGGCGGGACAGCGCACTGTCCCGCCAATTTCTGACGAATATGTCCTATCGCCGCGGGCGGCAATTCCGATATTGATTGCCCCATCGATCGGGGGAGGGACAAGCATGCAGCCATTTTCAGCAGCGCAGGCGCGATTTTTGAGAGCCTTTGCCGAGGCGCTGTTCCACAATGTGCCGATGGTCATCTCTGCCGATCAGGTGGTGGAGAATATCCAGACCCAGTTTGCCGAGGTCAGCCAGAGTAAAGTGCGTGAACTCAGCCTGTCGTTCACCGCCTTGTCGGTCGTGCTTGGCGGGGTGTTTTTCAGGTTGATGCCTGTGGGGATGCGCGCGCGCCGCGTCGAAAAGCGGCTGCAGAACAGCAAATTTGACCTGTTTCAGGATTTGGCCCGGCTGCGCGGCATCATTTACGCCGGCTATTACGGCCACTGGCAGGGCGCGTCGGAGGCGGACAATGCGTCAAACCCGGTGCACCGGCAAATCGGCTTTACCCTCCCGGCCGCGCGAACCCGGCAGCCACCGCCCGTCGATGTGCCGCTGAGCAATGCTGCCGATCGCGACGTGCATCGCGACCATGTGCTCGAAGGCGGGGATATTCCCGACGAGGTCGATGTCATCGTCATCGGCTCCGGCTGTGGTGGCGGCGTCGCCGCACACAATATCGCTGCGCACGGCCACAGCGTGCTGGTGCTGGAGGCGGGGCCATTTTACCCGTCGCGGCAGATCAGCTTCGAAGAACGGCGGATGACGGCGCGCCTCTATAAACATGGCGCGTTGCAGACCAGCAGCAATAATGATTTTGTGGTGTTTCAGGCGCGCTGCGTCGGCGGCGGTTCGGTCATCAACAACGGCATCTGCCTGCGCCCCAATCAGCCCGGCCATACGCACCCCGACGCGCCCGATGTGTTCGCCCATTGGGATAGCCTGGGCGCCGCGCTCGACTGGTCCGCGCTCGATCAGGCATTTGCCAGCGTTGAAACGCGGCTCGGCATCGCCGAAATCGAACATCGCAGCGGCCGCCGCAACGGGCCGCATCTGTTGAACGGCTTTGCGGCATGGCAGGCCGGCGACGCGCCCCCGGCCGCCGACACGGCCGTCGCACGCTGGTTTCAGAAAAATTATGGTCCGCCGCGCACCGACAGCGCCTGTGCCTATTGCGGCTATTGCAACACCGGCTGCCCCTATGGTCGCAAGCATGGCATGGTGCAGAGCTATCTGCCCGATGCCTGCCGAATCTATGGCGCCCGCATCGTTGCCAATGCCAAGGTCGATTCGATCACGTTCGATGACGGCGGATCGGCCGCACGGCGCGCGACCGGGGTAAAGGTCAGCGTTGATGGCGGTGCGATGCGCGTCATCCGTGCGCGCAAGGGCGTGGTTGTCGCTGCGGGTACGCTGGCGTCATCCAAAATCCTGCGCAATTCGGGGTATGACAATGCCGGCTATGGCATTTCGCTCAACATCGCGTCGCCCGTCATCGCACGTATGCCCGACGCCATGGCAACCAGCCCTTGCTGGGACGAAGACCAGATGTCGAGCTATGTCGACATGGGGTCCTATCTCATCGAAAGCCATTTTCAGCCGCCCATGTCGATGGCGGCGATGATGCCCGGCTGGTTTGCCGAACATGCCCGCCGGATGCAGGCCTATGGCAAGGTGACGTCGGCGGGTATACTGTTTCCAGCCGACCGCAAAGGCCAGTTAAAGGGGGCCAAGCTGGATTTCCGGCTGGACGCGTCGGACATGCCGGTCATCCGGGACGCCGCGGCCAGTTTGAGCAAGATTCACTTCGCCGCCGGTGCGGAGGAAGTGTACCCCGCCCTGGTCAATGGAAAGGCGTTGCGGCGCGGGGAGGATGTCGACGCATTTTTCGCGCGCGAGATTCGCGAAAGCGACGACATCACCCTGTCCAGCAGCCACCCGCACGGCGGCAATGCCATCAATGCCGACCCGGCGCTGGGCGTGGTTGACACCGACATGCGGGTCCACGGATGCCGCAACCTCTATGTCACCGACGCCAGCGTGATGCCCAGTTGCATCCGCGTGAACGCGCAGCTGACGACCATGGCGCTGGCGCAGTATGCCACGGGGCGCGGTGATCTGTTTGCCTGATCAGGCGGCGGCCAGTTCGTCCTTGTAGCGGTCCTGATAGGTCTTGCGCAGACCCACCCGGTCCAGCTTGCCGGTGCCAAGCACGGGCAGCGGCGCGTCCGCTGTCCAGATGACGGCCGGCACTTTGAACGCGGCCAGATTGGCAGCCAGGAAGGTGCGCAGCGCGCCTTCATCGGCACCCGATCCGGGCTTGAAATAGACCACCGCGCCGACGATTTCGCCGAACCGTTCGTCGGGCAGGCCGAACACCGAACATTCGGCGACGGCTTCATGCGCATAGATGGCGGCTTCCACCTCCGGACAGCTGATATTTTCGCCGCCGCGGATGATGATGTCCTTTTTCCGGTCGACGATGAACAGGTACCCGTCTTCATCGACATAGCCGAGGTCGCCGGTGCGGAACCGCCCGTCGGCGGTAAAAGCCGCTGCCGTCGCTGCCTCATTATTCCAATAGCCGGTGAAATTGGCGATGGAGCGGATCGACACTTCACCCACGCTGCCCTGCGGCAGGACATTGCCGGCATCATCGATGATGGCGAGGTCGACCAGCGGCAGCGATGCTGGCCCGGTACTGTCCGGCTTTGCGATATAATTGTCGTTGATGTTGCCGCACCCGATCCCGTTGGTTTCGGTAAGGCCATAGCCGAGCAGCGGTTGGCCGCCGCCCATCCCCTCCGCCAGGCGGGTCACATGATCGCGCGGGCGCGGCGCGCCCCCGGCGGCAAAACTTTTGCACGTCGACAAGTCATATTTGTCGCGATTGGGGTGGATCAGCATTTCATAGCTCATCAGCGGAACGCCGACGAAATAGGTGATTTGTTCGCGCTCGATCAGCGCCATCGCCTGTTCGGCATCCCATTTCGGCATCATCACCAGCTTGCGACCGATCGCAAAGCTTTGCAGCATGACGGGCACTTCGCCGGTCACGTGGAATAGTGGCACGTTGAGCAGCGTCGACGCCTGACCCACCGGCGGATTGCCGGTTTTTGTCAGCACATGCAGGATCATCGCGGTCTGGGCGATATAGTTGAAGGTGGCCTGCACGACCGCACGATGCGTCGAATAGGCGCCCTTTGACTGGCCCGTCGACCCGGATGTGAACAATATGGTGGCAATATCATCGCCGGTCAGCATCGGCAGTGCGACGTCACCGGCGGCGCGGCGGCTGGTAATCGGGGCGACGGCCGCCGCGATGGGCTGGGCGATGTCGAGCGTGACGATCTGTGCACCATGCGCGCCGCCACTCTCGGTCAGACGCTGCGCACGCTGCGGGTCGGCCAGCACCAGGCTGCATTGGGCGTCGCTGACGCCGGCGGCCAGTTCCGCGCTTTGCCACCAGCCGTTGATCAGCGTTGCGACGCCGCCCGCCATCAGCACGCCCATATAGGTGACAATCCACGACGGGGCATTGCGCATGGCGATGCCGATACGGTCACCGGTCTTTACCCCAAAGCCCGATACCAGAGATTCGGCGACCTCGCGGGCCGCTGCATAGGTCTGAGCAAAGCTGAGCCGTTCGTCGCCATCGACGATAAAGGTGGCATCACCATGCTGTGCACAAAAAAACGCGAAATAGGCGGCGAGCGACGGCGGCGCATTGGCGATAAGGGGCATGGACTGTCCCCGGTTTTCGATACTGCCCAGCTGGAACATCTTGCCGTCGCCGACGACAGCGTCGAGCCCTTCGGTTATTAATTGGTCCAATGCACTCGGCATGATCGAATCTCTCCTCTTGGTCTCGTTGGTTGACGTGATTATGGGGAGTAAATTCTTTTGGGGAAAGACCTTGCTCCTTTCGATTGTCGCCAGCGCTACCGCCCACATCCATTTCCCTGACCTCGGCCTCGTCAAGGAATTCTATATCGGGCCGTTGCCGATCCGCTTTTATGCGCTGGCCTATATCTTTGGCATCTTTGGCGCCTACTGGCTGGTGCGGCGCATGCTCGCGCAGCCCGGCGCGCCGATGGCCGACCGGCACACCGACGATTTGCTCTTTTACGCGATGCTGGGCGTCATCGGCGGCGGCCGGTTGGGCTATGTATTATTTTACGGACTGTCGTCCTACCTCGATGACCCGATCAGCATTTTCAAATTGTGGGACGGCGGCATGAGTTTTCATGGCGGCGTCGTCGGGGTCACCATCGCGATCTGGTGGGTGACGCGCCGCAACGGCCTGTCGCTGCTGCGCGTTGCCGACTATGTCGCCTGCGCGGTGCCGTGGGGCATGTTGCTCGGCCGGCTTGCCAATTTCGTCAATGGCGAATTGTGGGGCCGCGCGAGCGATGTGCCATGGGCCATGACCTTTTGCGATCTGCCGGCCCCCGCCGGCACATGCCTCAGTTCGATGGTCGCACGGCATCCCAGCCAGCTCTATCAGGCGGCGCTGGAGGGCGCACTGCTCCTCGCCGTGATGACCTATGCCTTTTGGCGAACGGACAAGCGGTATCAGCCCGGCTGGCTCGTCGGGCTGTTCACACTGGGCATGGGCCTGGCGCGCTTCAGCGTCGAATTTTTCCGGGAACCTGACGCCCAGCTTGCGGAATTTGCCGCCCGCACCGGTCTGTCGATGGGGCAGTGGCTGACCATCCCGATGATCCTGCTCGGCATCTGGCTGATGTGGACGGCCAAGGGCCGGCGTGAACGCATCGAACCCGTTGCAGGACCCGCCAGCGTTGCATGACCCCGCGCAGCTGACGCAGCGGCTGACCGGGTTGATCGAACGCGGCGGGCCGATTCCGCTCGGGCTGTTCATGGCCTATGCCAATGCGCATTATTACGCGACGCGCGACCCGTTGGGTGTCGATGGCGACTTTACGACCGCGCCGGAAATCAGCCAGATGTTCGGCGAAATGCTCGGCCTGTGGTGCGCCGACGTTCTGATGCGCGCGGACGTCGATGGTCCGGTCGCCTTGGTGGAACTCGGGCCGGGGCGCGGCACGCTCATGGCCGATGCGCTGCGGGCGATGGCGCGGTTTGACTGCCAACCCGACGTGCATTTTGTCGAAACCAGTCCGGTTCTGCGCGACCTGCAGGCGGCGGCCGTGCCGATGGCCCGGTTTCACGCCGATGCCACCAGCTTGCCGGATGACCGGCCGCTGCTGATCATCGCCAACGAATTTTTCGATGCGCTGCCTATCCGCCAATTGGTGCGCACGGCGGATGGATGGCGCGAAGCAATGGTTGGCATTGCGAACGGGCGATTTGCGCGGATGCCGGGCGCGGCGCCGATGGATGCGGCGCTGCCGGCCGAATGGCGTGACCTGCCGCCCGGCACTATTGTCGAATCCAGCCCTGCCTCGGCGGCGATCGCTGGCGATATTGCCGGCCGGCTGGCGGCGCAGGGTGGGGCGATGCTGACCATCGACTATGGCCATGCGCGCACCGCGCCCGGCGACACGCTCCAGGCGGTGACGGGTCATGCCTATGCCGACCCGTTCGACGCGCCGGGCGAACGCGACCTGACGGCGCATGTCGATTTCGCGATGCTGGCGCAGGTCGGACAGACAGCGGGATTGCGTGTCGCGGGGCCGGTCGGGCAGGGCCATTTTCTGCAGGCGCTGGGCATCGGCGCACGCGCAGATGCGTTGATGGCAAAACGGCCCGACCGTGCGGCGGCCTTGGCGGCGGAGCGTGACCGGCTCACCGCGCCGGACCAGATGGGCAGCTTGTTCAAGGCGCTGGCGATGGTGGCACCCCATTGGCCTGACCCGGCCGGGTTCGCGCCGTGACCGGGCGGGACTGGGCGATCGCCAATGTCGGCGTTGCGGATGCGGCGGCACTCGCGCATGTGGCGCAAACCAGTTTTCAACAGACTTTTGCCCATATGCCCTATGCGGCGAGCGACCTTCGCGCCTTTCTCGATACCGCCATGGGGGAGGCACGCTTTGCCGCACAGCTGGCCGACCCCGACTATGCCATGGCCGGCGCCCGCGATGCTGCGGGGACCTTGTGCGGCTTTATCAAGCTGGGTCCGAATGAACTGCCGATGCCGGCGGGGGAACCCGACCCGTCGACCACGCGCGAATTGCATCAACTCTACCTGCTGCCTCAGGCTCACGGGTCGGGCATGGCAGACGCGCTGATGGCCTGGGGCATTGACGAGGCGCGGGGACGCGGCGCTTCGCACCTCTATCTCTCGGTCTATGTCGGCAATGACCGTGCAAAGCGTTTTTATGCGCGCCACGGCTTTGTCGAAATCGGCAAAAATGCCTTTCGCGTCGGCGCGACGGTGGACGATGACCGGGTGTGGAGATTGCGATTGTGAGCCAGACTCCGCTGATCCTGCACAGCAGCGCGCTGGCCGGCATCCCCCATGGTTTTGCCGGACGGCGCGGCGGCGTGTCGGTCGGCGAAGTCGCCAGCCTGAATTGCGGAACCGGTTCGGGGGACGATCCGGCGCTGGTGCGCGCCAACCGGGCGATCGTCGCCGACGCCATCCTGCCGGGCGCGCTATTGCTGGGCGTGTATCAGGTGCATGGCCGTGACTGTGTGACTGTGACGACGCCATGGGTGGAGGAAGACCGTCCACGCGCCGACGCGCTGGTTACCGACCGGCCGGGAATCCTGCTCGGCATCTTGACCGCGGATTGCGTGCCGGTGCTGCTGGCGGATGCCGCCGCCGGGGTTGTCGGCGCGGCGCATGCCGGGTGGAAGGGCGCGCTCGCAGGGGTCACCGACAGTAGCATCGAGGCCATGGTCGCATTGGGAGCGCGGGTTGATCGCATATGCGCCGCCATCGGCCCCGCCATTGCCCGCACCAGCTATGAGGTCGATCGGCCGCTGTTCGATGCGGTCGTCGCGCAGGACCCGGCCAATGAACGTTTTTTCATCGATGGCCGGCCCGGTCACTGGCAGTTCGACCTGCCGGGCTATGTCGCGGCGCGGCTGGCATCGGCCGGGGTGATGACGGTCGACCTGTCGGGGCAGGACACCTATGTTCTGGCCGATGATTATTACAGCTTTCGCCGTGCGACGCACCGGGCGGAGGCCACCTATGGACGTCAGCTGAGCGTGATCGGAACCGGGCTATGACAGCAAGAAATCTCGGCCTGTTTGGCGGTCTGGCCGTGTTTGTGGTCATGCTGCTGTTGCCCGCCCCCGCAGGGATGAGCGCAACCGCATGGCAAGTCGCGGCGCTGACCATGCTCATGGCGATATGGTGGATGACGGAGGCGCTGCCGCTGACCGTTACCGCCTTGCTGCCTTTTCTCGCGGTGCCAATGTTCGGCATCATGAGCGCGGGCGACATCGCCAAGGAATATTATTCGCCGATCCTGTTCCTCATTCTGGGCGGTGCCTTCCTCGCGCTCGCGATCGAACGGGTCGGGCTGCACCGGCGGCTGGCGCTCGCCATATTGGGGCGATCGGGCGACACCGCATGGGGTGTGCTGTTTGCGTTCATGGCGGCGACCGCGCTGCTGTCGACGCTGATTTCCAACACGTCCACCGCGCTCATCATGGTCCCCATCGCCATCGCGGTGCTGGCGGCGGCCAAGACACCAGAGGATGATACGGACGGCATGGCCGGGGCGCTGACGATGGGGATCGCCTTTGCCGCGTCAATTGGCGGGCTGGGGACGATTGTCGGGTCGCCGACCAACGCTATTGCCGTCGGGCTGATCGAACGGGCGCTCGACGTCAGAATCGGCTTTGCGCAATGGATGGCGTTCGGCATGCCGCTGGTGCTGGCGGGGACATTGCTTGCCTTTGTCATCCTCATCCGTGTGCAACGGGTCGCCCGCACCGGCTTTGACGTCGCTGCCGTACGCCGCGCCATCGGCAGCGCGGGCGCATGGAGCAGTGCGGAGCGGCGCTTGGTACCAGTGTTCCTGCTCGTCTTTTTCGGGTGGCTGCTGCAACCGCTGATAGAGCCGCTGTTGCCCGCCGGCGCGCTGACCGACGGCACCATAGCGGTGGCCGGTTCGTTGCTGCTGTTCGTCCTTCCCGACGGCGAGGGCCGGCCCTTGCTGACGTGGAAGGAGGCTGACCGCGCGCCCTGGGGCGTCATCATGATGTTCGGGGGGGGCCTCGCGCTGGCGGCGGCAATCACCGAAAGCGGGCTGGCCACCTGGCTCGGCCATGCGTTGGAACCGCTGCGTTCGGTCCATCCGTTGTTGATTGCGCTGGCGCTGGTGGCGCTGGTCGTGCTCATCACCGAATTCGCGTCAAACGTGGCGACCGCCAGCGGGGTGATCCCGGTGGTTGCCGCGCTGATCGGGGCGACCGGCGTTAACCCCTTGGTGCTGGCCATGCCCGCCGCCATCGCCGCGAGCTGGGGCTTCATGCTGCCATCGGGCACGGGCCCCAATGCCATTGCCTGGGCCAGCGGTCACATCGCGCTGCCGCGCATGCTCAAGGCCGGTGTTGCCCTCGACCTATTGGGTATTCCGATGATCGTCGGCATTTGCTGGCTGGTGGCACTGGTCGTCGGCTGATGGTTGCGCTTGAAACGATATTTCCGCTCGGGTAGGGCCCGAGCGACCGCCGATTGACGGAGATGCGCCCCTGCGGAGGTTAGGGGCCCTGGCCGCAAACGGCACCCGGCTCCTGCCTTCCTGGGAGCGTTGAACCACGGAAGGAGCGCCCGCATGGCCGCTGACACCCCCACGCCTTCGCGCAAGCCAAAGCCCGCACTGACCCATATCGGCAACCATAGCCTGTCGCCCGCCACGTCGATGATGGGTCATGGCTATGACCCGATGCTGTCCGAAGGCAGCCTCAAGGCGCCGATTTTCCTGACCAGCACCTTCGCATTCCCGAGCGCTGCCGACGGCAAGCGCTTTTTCGAGGGGATTACGGGTAAGGTTCCCGGCGGCACCGACGGCCTCGTCTATTCGCGGTTCAACGGCCCGAACCAACAGATATTGGAAGGCCGGCTGGCGCTGTGGGACGGCGCGGAAGAGGCGCTGTGCTTCTCGAGCGGGATGACCGCAATCTGCGTGCTGTTCCTCGCCTTTTGCTCGGCAGGCGATGTCATCGTCCACTCCGGGCCGCTCTATGCTGCCAGCGAGGGGTTCGTCGCGAAAACGCTGAGCCGTTTTGGCGTCACTTATGTCGATTTCCCCGCCGGCGCGAACCGCGCGGAACTCGACGCCGTGCTGGCGAAAGCAAAGGCACAGGCCGACGCACAGGGCGGCAAGGTCGCCATGATCTACCTCGAAAGCCCCGCCAACCCGACCAACGCGCTGGTCGATGTGGAGGCGGTGCGCGACGCGCGCGACGCGGCGCTGGGCGCGGACTGCCCCATCGCCATCGACAATACGTTTCTCGGCCCGCTCTGGTCGCGGCCGATCGACCATGGCGCCGACATCGTCGTTTATTCGTTGACCAAATATGTCGGCGGTCATTCCGATCTGGTTGCCGGGTCGGTATCGGGTGCGCGCCGCTGGATGACCCCGGTGCGTATGTTGCGCAACACCATGGGCGGCATCGCCGACCCCAATACCGCGTGGATGCTGATGCGCAGCCTTGAAACGCTCGAACTGCGGATGAACCGCGCTGGCGAAAATGCCGAACGTGTCTGTGCGTTCCTGCGCGACCACCCCAAGGTCGAGGGAATCGGCTATCTCGGCTTTTTGCCGGAGGGCGCGCAAAAGGACGTGTTCGACCGGCATTGTACCGGCGCGGGTTCGACCTTTTCGCTGTTCATCCGCGGCGGAGAGGCAGAGGCGTTCCGTTTTCTCGATGCGCTCAAGATTGCAAAGCTCGCGGTCAGCCTCGGCGGAACCGAAACGCTGGCGAGCGCCCCTGCCGCCATGACCCACCTGTCGGTCCCCGATGACCGCAAGGCGGCGATGGGCATCACACCCAACCTGGTGCGCATCTCGATCGGCATCGAAGACCCCGACGATTTGATCGCGGATTTCGCACAGGCGCTCGATCAGGTCTGATTTTTCGGGCGGAGGCGGAAAAGCCTTGCGGCCAGCGCCGCTTTTGCGCACCCTAGCGCGCAATGACGCTGATGCCCGAATTTCATGTGGACGGTGCTGGGTCGGCGGCGACTCTGATTCTGAGTGGTCGGCTGACGCTGGCGCGCATCAATGCGATTTACGATGATGTGACCGCCCGGCTGGAAAGCCATGGTCCGCTGGCGCAGATCGACATCAGCGCGGTCGAGCGCATCGACACGGTCGGGGCGTGGATGGTGTCGCGGCTGGCGGCGGCAAGCGGCGGACAAATTGTCGGTGCCAGTCATGAGGCGCACAGCCTGATCGAGGCAGTACGCCGCGCCGATCAGCCCGTTGCCATCCGTCCGGAGCCGGAATTTCCGCTGTTCAGGGTGCTTCGCCAGATTGGTGAAAGCGTCATTCGCACGTTTTCGGAATTGCGCGGCCTGCTGACCTTTTTCGGGGCGACGCTGATTGCCGGCTTTGACCTGTTGCGGCACCCCGGGCGGATCCGCTGGAACGCGGTGATCACTCGATTTGAAACCGTAGGGCTCAACGCACTCGCCATTATCGGCCTGATGACTTTTCTGATCGGCATCGTCATCGCCCAGCAGGGCGCGGTGCAGTTGCGCGAATTCGGCCTCGAAATCTTCACCATCAATCTGGTCGGGCGGTCGTCGGTCAAGGAACTGGGCCTGTTGATGACCGCAATCATGGTGGCCGGGCGGTCAGGGTCGGCCTTTGCTGCCCAAATCGGCACCATGCGCCTGACCGAGGAAGTCGACGCGATGCGCACCATTGGCGTCTCGCCGATAGAGGCGCTGGTGCTGCCGCGGGTCATGGCGACGGTGATGATGATGCCGCTGCTCGGCTTTTATGCCGCGATGTGCGCGATGGTCGGTGGCGGCTTGTTCTGCTGGTTCGGCCTCGACATCCCGCCGCTGACCTATGTCCAGCGATTGCGTGAAATCATCCTGATGACCGACCTTTGGTCGATGCTGGTCAAGGCGCCGGTGTTTGGCGCGATTGTGGCCGTCACCGGTTGCTATCACGGCATGCAGGTCAAGGCCAATGCCGAGGAGGTGGGCCAGCGCACGACCGACGCCGTGGTGCAGGGCATTTTTCTAGTGATCGTCCTCGATGCCTTTTTCGCGGTATTCTTTACCGCGATCGGGTGGGATTGATGAGTGCGGCAATGACTGAACGCGGCAACGCCGCTGCGGCGCTGCCGTTCAACGTACCGGTCGGGACGCCGGCGATCAGCGTGCGCGGGCTGCGCAACGTGTTCGGGTCGCAGGTTGTGCATGACGCGCTCGACCTGGAGGTGCGGCGCGGCGAAATCCTTGGTGTGGTCGGCGGGTCGGGCACTGGCAAATCGGTCCTGATGCGCTCCATCATTGGGCTGCAACGGCCCGAAGCGGGCGAGATAGAGGTGTTCGGCGTTTCAACATTTGGCGATGCCGACACACAGGAACAGCGCGAAATCCGCCGACGCTGGGGTGTGCTGTTTCAGGGCGGAGCGCTGTTTTCGACACTGACGGTGGCCGAAAATGTCGAAGTCCCGCTGCGCGAATATTTCCCGGAATTGAGCAAGGATCTGCTCGACCAGCTGGCGGCCTATAAGATTGTGCTGGCCGGGCTACCCGCCGATGCGGGGCCGAAATACCCAGCACAATTGTCTGGCGGCATGATCAAGCGCGCGGCGCTCGCCCGCGCCCTCGCGCTGGACCCGGCGCTGGTGTTCCTTGACGAACCGACGGCGGGACTCGACCCGATCAGCGCGGCCGCATTTGACGCATTGATCCGCGAACTTGCCGACACGCTGGGCTTGACGGTACTATTGATTACGCATGATCTCGACACGCTGCACACCGTCTGTGACCGGGTGGCGGTGCTCGCCGACCGCCGGGTCATTGCCATCGGCACGATTGACGAATTGATGGCGACCGACCATCCGTGGATACAAAGCTATTTCTTGGGGCCGCGCGGGCGTGCCGCACTTCAGGCTGACGCGCTGCGTTCGGCTGTAGCCTCTCCGCCGACCGATGGGACATGATGCGATGGAAAACCGTTCAAACAGTCTGCTCGTAGGGTCGGTCACGCTGGTGCTGGTGATGGCGCTGGCGGCCTTTACCATCTGGCTCGCCAACAGCGGCGGCAGCAATCGCGTCGAATATGACATTTTTTTCAAACAGTCGGTGGAGGGGCTGAACCGCGGCTCGGGCGTGCTCTACAACGGGGTGCAGGCGGGGCAGGTCACCGAAATTGCGCTGTGGCAACCCGACCCGCAATTTGTCCGGGTTCGTATCGAGGTGGATGAAGACGCGCCGGTGCGGCAGGGCACGACTGCATCGTTGCAGGGCGTCGGCTTTACCGGCGTTTCGCAGATTCAGCTCGACGGGGCGGTGCGCGGTGCGCCGGCGCTGCCGGCCAACGGCCCGGCGGGGCGGCCAGTCATTCCCACCAAGCGCGCGGGCCTGGGCGAATTGCTCAACAGCGCGCCGATGTTGTTGCAGCGCCTGTCGACGCTGACGGAACGGCTGACCGAACTCACCAATGACCGCAATCAGGAAAGTTTTGCCAATATCCTCGACAACCTCGAAGCGACGACGGGCACCCTCGCGCGCAACGGCCCGCAGCTGGAGGCTGCAATCGCGGAGGCACGTGCGACGCTCCAACAAACGACCGCCGCCGCAGAGGGCGTGGCGCGACTGACCAATTCGGCCGGCGCGTTGATTGATGAACAGGGGCGGCCGATGGTGACCGACCTCCGCCGCACGGTGACAGCGGCGGAACAATCGATCATCGCGCTCGAAGCAGTGCTGCGTCAGGCGCAGCCCGGCCTGCAGTCGTTCAGCCAGCACACGATACCGGAGGCGAACGCGCTGTTGCGCGACTTGCGGCGCAGCGCCAACACATTATCCAACGTCGCCGACCGGCTGGACCAGCAGGGCGCGAGCGGGCTGATAGCGCCGCGCCTGCCAGATTATGAGCCAGGAAATTGATGGCTGATCACGGCCCCAACCGACATTTCGCAGAGGAACCACCCATGCGCCAGACCCATCCCGCCCCGCGACTGGCGATCATGCTGTCCGCACCCTTGTTGCTCGCCGGGTGCCTCAGCCTCGGCGGCAATGTGCCCGACAGTTTGATGACGCTGTCGTCGACTGCCCAGCCCGCTCCGGCGGCAAGCCGATCCGGCCCGATAGCCAGCGCGCTGATCGTGCTGGTGCCGACGGTGCCGCAAAAACTGCGCACGCCGCGCGTGCCGGTGCAGAGCAGCGACACGAGCATCGCCTATCTGCAGGATGCGCAGTGGGTCGAACCGCCGGCCCGCCTGTTTCAGCGGTTGCTGACCGAAACGGTGGCGATGTCGGGCACCCGCGTGGTGCTGAATGAAAGTGAGCTGGTGACCGGTCCGGGCGAATTGCTGGCTGGCGAGTTGCTCGATTTTGGCGTCGATGCGCGCACGTCCGAGGCCGTTGTCGTGTTTCAGGCGGCCCGCGTGCAACAGGACGGCACGCTTATCATCCAACAGAGATTTGAGGCGCGAGAGCGGCTTGACGCGATCACGCCGGAGAGAGTTGGTCCCGCGCTCAACCGCAGCGCCAATCGCGTGGCGGCGGATGTCGCCCGCTGGATACAGGGCTAAACCATG